>NZ_CAWPDB010000044.1:0-57645 GCF_963886625.1 Vibrio sp. V23_P3S9T160 | reverse complement strand
ATTGATAATTGATCTTATTTGAATGATAAGTAATAATCTTCTCTCTGAACGCTTTGTTTTTATATGGAGTACAACGTGAATTTCACTAGATATCTTGTCGCTGGCAGTCTATCTCTCGCGATTCACGCGGCGATCTTGTTTGTTGATGACGAATCAAAAGTGTTTGCCATGCCTGCGGGAAATCAATCCACCTCAGTGTCGATTAACTTTGTGGCTCAACCTCAAGCTCAGGTAGTACAAGAGCAAGCAACAAAAACCCCACCTCCAGAAAAGAGAGCCAACAAGCCCAAACCAGCAAAAAAAGAGCCGCAAAAAGTGGTGCAGAAAAAGAGCCTGTCAAAACCGGTAAAAGACAAACCGGCTCCTAAAATACCGACAAAATCAGCACAAGTGCAAACTCCTGTAAAGGAAGCTGTGACATCCTCTGTAGAGAATGAAAATAGCGCTGAATCGACACCGAAAACCGCCGCCGCCCCAAGCAGCAGTGGCGCAACTAATCAACCGAAATTAGTCGATGCGCCGTCTTTTGTTACTCGCCCAGCCCCTCCTGTTTATCCAAGGCTTGCACAAAAACGAGGAATTGAAGGGGTCGCTATGTATGAGGTGTGGTTAGACGAAAACGGCCGCCAAATCAAACAGGTTTTGCTCTCTTCGTCGGGCGCGGCGCTGCTAGATGAATCGGCTCTTAATGCCATCAAACAATGGAAATTCTCTCCTCAAGTGGTGAACGGTGAAAAAATAGCCCACCGAGTGCAAATCCCAGTACGTTTTAAATTGGAAGGATAATGGAACTACTTACTCAACTAGAACAACAACTTGGCCTGATGGCCTGGCCTCTTTTTGCCTGCTCAGCACTTGCGACCATGATCATTACTGAACGGCTTTTCCAAGTACTGCTTAGCCTTGGTGTTGGGAAAGGTGCGATCGGTAGTGCGCTCAACCAAATATCACCGACCCATACAGCGCAAATTGAGACGCTAGCCAGTGAATTTTCCAGCAAGCGCCCATTGCTTTATAAAGGGGTTGCCATGCTACTTGCTCATCACGATTTCTCTAAAGGATTACGTGAAGATGCGGCGGGCATTTGGTTGCAAGAAAAACGTCATCAACTGCATTCTGGACTGCGTATTTTATCTTTGATTGGTGTGATCAGCCCGCTGCTAGGCTTACTTGGCACTGTGTTAGGTTTAATTGAAATGTTCAAAGGGGTGGCGCTCTCTTCTGGCAATATTACGCCAAACGACCTTGCGGATGGCCTAGGCATTGCGATGCGAACCACGGCTGCAGGTTTGCTGATCGCGCTTCCCGCAATTACCGGCGCTCAGCTGCTTGGCGTATGGGCTGACAGAGTGATGGCAAAACTTGAGCACACACTAAATTATGTCAACTTATGGCTCGAAGGTGTTTCTTTACAGCATGATTGCACCACCAAACAAGAGCGTGTAGCTAAGTATGAAGACGTCTCTGACAATGATGTGGTTAATGCATCATGATTAAGACACCGCACTCTCACTCATCCGCATTAATGCCAGATTTAACGCCATTGTTGGATATCATTTTTATTGTCATGGTGTTTTTGCTGCTTACAGCCGCGGTTAAATTTGAGTCATTAGACGTTTCACTGCCAACAACCGACTCACCCACCGTGAGTGAAGTGAACAAGCAGTCAATCACAGTGAATCTTCTGGCGCACGAACCTTACTGGGCTATCGATGGCAAACAGTATATCGATTGGAATAACTTCACATTGGCATTGTTAGAACAAAGCAAAGCGAGTGATCGCCCCATCGTGATTGGCGCAGACAAAACCGCCGAAGTGCAGCAGTTGGTTAAATTGCTGGCGTTCTTGCAAGACAATGGCATCGCTGCCACTCAGTTATTAACCGACCATCCCCAATAGCCTATTCATACGCGCTTTTAAAAACCGTATGATTTTCATGAGTACAACACGATGACACACAAATCTCTTTCTCATTGGCTTGTTGCCATAACGCTCTTCATCTTCTCACCTTGGCTCTGCGCGCAAGAACGGATTATCAGTGCGGGCAGCGCGGTGACCGAAATCCTCGTTGCGTTAGGCGCACAAAATAAACTTGTTGCGGTCGATGTCACTAGTGAAATTCCAAACGATCTTGCTCTCCCAAAGATCGGTTATCATCGCCAATTATCCGCAGAAGGATTATTAGCCTTAGCACCAACACAATTGATTGGTTCTAGTGAAATGGGGCCAGAAAGCACATTGCAACAGCTTAAAGGCGCTGGCGTTAACGTCGAGGTGGTGAATGATGAATCTACACCACAGGGGTTGTTGGCACGCATTGACCAAATTGCGACGCTCGCTGATGCAAAGCCTCAAGCTAAAGCGCTCAAACAGCAAGTTCAAAGCACAATAGCGGCGTTAACCCACCATCAATCTACCCACAAGACTCCGAAAAAAGTGCTATTTCTTCTTATCCACGAAGGAAGAGCAGCCAACGTAGCGGGCAGTGACACCACGCCAAACAGCATTATTGAGTTGGCTGGCGCGGTTAACCCAGCCGCTGAACAAGTGACGTCTTATAAACCACTGTCGATGGAAGCGATAATTGAGATGCAACCGGACGTGATTTTAGTCAGTGGCCGCAGTTATGAAAAACTCGGAGGAGCAGACGCCATTTTGCAATCCATACCGACGTTAGTAGCAACTCCGGCTGGGATAAATAAGCAGATCATCACCATCGATGGCCACGCTCTCGTCGGCGGGTTAGGCCTTAAAAGCTTGGCTGAAGCGCAACGTCTAAACGCATTGCTCTATCCTTAAGGAGCTTATTTTGTTACGTCATCTCTCAAAAAATGTGGTGAATGCAACGCTGTTAGTTTTGGTAATCTTAGTGAGCCTTTATTCTGTCACCGTTGGTCCAATGAATATCAGCTTCAGTGATAGTATAAAAAGCCTTGTGCTGCACTCCAATGACATTGCCGCGCACATCAATTTAGTCATCCACGAGATACGCTTTCCGCGTACCCTGCTCTGCTTGTTGGTTGGAGCAATTTTGGCGCTGTGCGGAACGGTGATGCAAGGCTTGTTTCGTAATCCATTAGCTGAGCCTGGCATTATCGGTGTTTCGGCAGGTTCAGCCCTCGGAGCCGCACTTGCGATTGTGCTATTCGCCAATTTAGCGCTGTTTTCCAACCCGTGGATGAGCGCTGCGGTGGTACCTATTTTTGCCTTTTTAGGCGGTGCATTGACTACCTTGTTGGTTTACCGATTAGGCACCAGTAAATTTGGTACTTCCGTCACCATCATGCTACTCGCAGGCGTCGCCATCAGCGCGCTATCGGGGGCGGGTATTGGCTATTTGAATTATGTTGCAGACGATCAAATGCTACGCGATCTCTCATTGTGGTCAATGGGGTCACTGGCGGGTGCAAACTGGCAAAATATTCTCTTGTGCGCTGTGACCTTACTGCTGCTGCTCGTCTGTTTCTCCCGTCAAGCGATGGCGCTCAACGCATTATTACTTGGCGAGTCTGAAGCGCGTCATCTAGGCATTTCTGTGCAACGACTTAAACGTTCAATGATTTTACTCAGCGCACTCGGCGTTGGAGTGACCGTCAGCGCGGTGGGTATGATTGGTTTTATCGGTTTGGTCATCCCTCATCTAGGCCGGATGCTGGTTGGCCCCGATCACCGTAGTTTGATCCCCATTTCGGCTTTACTTGGTGCACTCTTACTCACTGTCGCCGATATGTTTGCCCGTATAGCAGTGGCACCTGCGGAGCTGCCTGTCGGGATTGTGACTGCGCTGGTGGGTGCACCTTTCTTCCTTTATCTTCTGTTTCAACAAAAAGGCAAAGTATTTTGAGTACAACGGCAGCGATCCAAGCCAATAATATATCGGTTACATTTGGCCATCGAACCATTTTGGATAAGATTGATATTGAGATTTTTTCAGGTCAAGTCACGGCGTTACTTGGCCCCAATGGTGCTGGAAAAAGTACCTTGCTGAAAATACTCAGCGGTGAAATCTCATCAACAGGCAAAATAGCTTACTTCGGTGTTCCGCAAGCACTGTGGCAACCGAATGAGTTAGCAAAGCACTTGGCCATTCTTCCGCAGCAAAGTACGTTGAGCTTTCCTTTTATCGCTCAAGAAGTGGTGGAATTAGGCGCACTGCCATTAAATTTAAGCCATCAACAAGTCAGTGAAGTGGCGCTACACTACATGCAACAAACCGATATCAGCGATAGAGCGAACAATCTCTACCCGGCTTTATCGGGTGGTGAAAAACAACGTTTACATCTGGCGCGGGTATTAACTCAACTTCACCACTCCGGTGACAAAAAAATCCTGATGCTGGATGAACCAACGTCAGCGTTAGATCTGGCTCACCAGCACAATACACTGCGCATTGCACGTTCATTAGCACGCCAAGAGCAATGCGCTGTTGTCGTCGTGCTGCACGATCTCAACCTTGCGGCTCAATATGCAGATCGCATGGTGATGCTGCACAATGGCAAACTGGTTTGCGATGCCCCACCTTGGGAAGCGCTCAATGCAGAAAGAATTGAGCAGGTGTATGGCTACTCGTCACTTGTCGCCGCGCATCCAACCATGGATTTCCCAATGGTCTACCCCATCTAATATTGTCCTTAATAATTGTCCGTATTTGTGGGCGCGTCCCTTCGCTATAATGCGCCCCAATTCTTCATATCGTTTTTTAAAAGGTACCCCATGAGTCAGTACGTCGTCTGTGCACTCTATAAGTTTGTTGAACTCAATCACTACCAAGAGCTGCAAGCACCGCTTCTTGAACTAATGGAGGAAAACCAAATTCGTGGCACGCTATTATTAGCCAGTGAAGGAATTAACGGCACAGTGGCATCAACACGCAAAGGGATAGATGTGCTACTGGCTTGGCTTGATGCTGAACCGAATTTGAAAGGCACGGTTTACAAAGAATCACAAGCCTCAGAGCAGCCATTTAACCGTACCAAAGTGAAGCTAAAAAAAGAGATTGTCACTATGGGCGTTGAAGGCATTGACCCTCGTCACGTTGTGGGCACTTACGTGAAACCAGAAAACTGGAATGCGCTAATTTCAGACCCTGATGTGCTGGTTGTCGATACCCGTAATGATTATGAAATCCAAATTGGCACCTTCAAAAATGCGCTTAACCCACACACTGAAACCTTTCGTGAGTTTCCTGATTATGTGAAGAAGAACCTCGCACCAGAGAAACACAAAAAAGTCGCGATGTTTTGTACTGGTGGGATTCGCTGTGAAAAATCCACGGCTTATTTAAAAGAGCAAGGGTTCGATGAGGTGTACCATCTCGAAGGTGGCATTTTGAAATACTTAGAAGAAGTGCCGCAAGAAGAGAGCTTATGGCAAGGTGACTGCTATGTGTTTGATGGCAGAGTGGCTGTAGGGCACGCTTTAAAAGAGAGTCACTACGATGTATGTAACGCTTGCCGTTTGCCGATTACCGATGAAGACAAACAGAGCGAAGTCTACGAGCAAGGCGTCAGTTGCCCATCCTGCTTCGGTACTCACTCTGCGGAACAACTGGCCCGTTTCCGTGAGCGAGAAAAACAAGTTCAGCTCGCAAAACAGCGTGGCGAAGCACACATTGGCGGCGATACCGCATCACTGATCGAGCAAAAGCGTGCGCAAAAACTAGCACGTAAAGCTGAGCAGCGCGGCTCAAAGCGCTAATATTTACCCCAATGCTTACTTCAAAGGATTCAAATCCTATTGGAATAGAAAAAGGCCGCAGCGTTAAAACTGCGGCCTTTTTTTTTAAAAAAATCACTGAATACCGTATTTCGCTAAAATGGCATCAAATGTTCCGTCAGCTTTAATCGTGGCTAACCCTTTGTTATACGCATCAATATATTTCTGCGCATTAGGGTTCGCTTTGCCTGAGGTAACATGTAAAGGATTTTTAGACAAAGATGCAGTGGTAAACTGAAAATCACTGCTATTTAAGCCCGCCTCTTTCATGGTCGATAACGCAACCAACTTATCTTCAAGGGTAAGATCAATTCGTTTTGCTTGCAGTTTCTTCAAGTTAGTCGTGAGATCATTAGCGTCTGGTTTGTTGAAATTAGTGGCGGATAAAAAGTCATCTCCATAACCATAGCCCCTAACGATGCCAACTTGTTTGCCACTCAAACTATTTAAACCTGAAAATTCGAAAGCATCGCCTGCTCTTTTAATAAAGCTCAGTTCATTTTCTAAATATGAATCACTGTAAAGTAAATAAGCCGTTCTCTCCTGCGTATACCAAGTTGCAGGCAACAGATCAATTCTGCCTTTAGTCACCTCATCTAATGCTCGTGACCAAGGCATGATTTGGAAATTGACGTCATAGCCCTGTGTTTTCATAGCCGCAACAGCGATTTCTACCGATAGTCCCGGCATACTTTTATCCGGTGAAATAAATGGTGGCCATGGATCTTGCGCAGCCGTAATAGTAGCAGCAAAGCTACTCGGTAAGGCCATCATCATACTGAAAATAAAGATCAACAGACGCTTCATACTTTCTTCTCCTTGAAGGTGGAACTTATGTTTTGAACTTACGCATATGAGTTTTAATGTTTGAGCTCAGTTGAAGTACTTCTTTCGTTCTCTGAGCATTATCTTGACCACTACTCGACAGCTCATTAGTGGCCTCTGATGCTTCAACAATCGCTTGACTGACTTCATCAATAGCTTGTTTCTGCTCTTCTGTTGCATGCGAAATCTCGCCATTTCTTTCAGAAATTTCAGAGATAGTATTTTTCACCTGCTCAACAGAATGCTGTGATTCGGAGACTCGTTTAGCGGTGCTTTCCAACAAATTCGAGATGCGGATGATTTCTTGCTCAACCGATTCTGTTGCACTACTTAGCGAGCGAATATTGGTTTGGATCTGTTCGGTGGATTGGCTAGTTTTGGTCGAAAGGTTGCGTACTTCATCAGCCACTACTGCAAAACCACGACCATGATCTCCTGCGCGCGCCGCCTCAATAGCCGCATTCAATGCTAACAAGTTGGTTTGCTCGGAAATGTCATTAATCACCCCGACCACCGTCGATATTTTCCGCCCTTCATCAAGCAGCTTATGCATTTCCGCGTTTACCGAACCCATTTCGGAACGCATGTTTACAATCTCGGCGGCAGAGCGTTCTATTGAGTGGTAAACATTATCGACCAATTGAGAAGCCTCACTTGCTTGCCTTGCGGCGTCATTAGCGGTTTCAGCCACTGTTGCCACCGACTGACTCATCTGTGTGGAAGCGGCAGCGACGGTCGATAAACTGTGTTTTTGTTGATCAATTTGTTGTGCATTTTTCAAGGCAATTTGGCCACTCATTTCCGCGGTATCTTTTAGTTGCACAGACGCCTCAGTCACTTCTATAACGATCTCTCGTAGTGACTCTGTAAAATGGTTAATACTGCGAATAATCTGCGAAAACTCTCTATATTTGGGTTCTGGAATGATGCGACTTAAATCCCCTTCACCGGTTGCAAGATCGGCCACTCGCTCTGTCAAATCGTTGAGCGGGCGAAGGACGGTTTTCGTTAGCGCCAAAATTAGGAATACAATCATTACGCTATCTAAAATCAGCAACTCAATCAGGCTATATTGCAGACTTTGTAACAAGGTTTTTTCTAGCCTATCTGTGTTATAGAAAAGCTCTACCTGACCAACTTCATTTTCCTTTTCATACTCAACAAAGGTGAGCTTTTGTACCGAAGAGAGCATAGATTCGTATTGTTTCCCCTCATTGGACTCTATCTCTTTCACGTCTTGAGAGTCGGGTGATGTACTCAGGAAAAGAAGCGGTGTACCACCCGCATCTTTCACTCTAACCGCTTGTATGTCTGGGTTATTTAACTCTGCTGAAATAGTGAGTTTGGCGGCATGTAAATCAAAATCCCAAATTGCTTTAGGTAAGCTGTAGCTCAAGCGCTCTTTTGCATTCAAGATTGATGTATCTAGGCTATGTTGTAGCTCCGCTTTCTTTGACTGGTAATCAATGTAACTAGAAATGCCCAACACAATGGACACTGCCAGAACAACTTGGGTAACAAAGATCACTTTGACACTTTTCCACATACTTCATTTCGCCTTAATCAATGGTATGAGTTAAGCACTGTGCGTTGACTTCATCGCACCGCATGATAGCCATCTGACTCTTGTGTTTAATGAATAGGACGCAGACCAGAAGAGAGGTCAATATCATCTCTGCTATTGTCTGAACTCATACCGATCATGTTGATCTCACTTATCTTTTACTTAAGGATAGACCAAGAAAGAAAAAGGTTATTATTTTTTGAGCCGAAAGTTTACTTTCGGCTTAATTTAGAATTGAGTAGCGAATGAAGAAGCGCTGACGGGCTGGATAGAAGCGTATTTTGCCGTCACTCGTCCATTGAAAAGTGAAATACCCGTTGCAGCATGATCGGTAAACACTCTTGCACTCATCACTGCTTTTCCGCCGTTGATGAACACTTCTAATGAAGAATTATCCGCGAGAATCTGCAGCTCAACCTGTTCACATTCTAAGACCAATTCACGAATCACATCACCTTGGCGTATCAAAGTATGGGAACGATCAAAGCGTAATACTTTTTGCTGGGCATCCAAACTCACTTCAACGTATTGCTCACCTTTTTCAAACAAACGTAAGCTTGCCCCCCACGGCAAAGTGATACACATTTCAAAACTTTTGGTGTTGAGAATGGTGCATTTATCGCTTAACTCCAAACTTACCGGCTGGTTACATAACTGCTCTAGCTCCTTTATAGGCCTTTGAATAAGTTGACCATTCTCAACACTCAACTCACGCAGTGCCGTAAGTTGATGCAGCCAGCCGTTGTCACAACTAGGATGATTAATTTCGTCAGGCAACCCCATCCATGCACACAAGACGCGCCGCCCGTCTGCCGTTTGCATTGTTTGAGGAGCATAAAAATCAAAGCCGTGATCCAGTGGTTGCAGATGACAAAAGTGAGGATGATCATTTTCATCCCATAAGACTTTTGCAATACGATTTTGATGGACAACTGTGTGGTTCACGTTATCTGAAATAATCCCTTGAGGGCCAAAAACAAAATAACTTTGGCCCGCAATTTCAAACAGATCGGGACATTCCCACATGTAACCTAGCGGTGCGATTTCTTCACCAAATAGACCATCGAAACGCCACTCTTTAAGATCATGTGAATGATAAATAGCGAGCCGACCTTGCAATTGCGTTGTTTGCGCGCCCAATAACATGAGCCATTTGCCTCGGTGGCGCACTATTTTAGGGTCGCGAATGTGTTCCGTGACACCCGTTGGCAAATTACGGATCACTGGGCCACGTTTTTCAAAACGGAGACCATCTTGCGACACGGCTAAACATTGCGTTGTTTGACGCAATCGCTGTTCACCTAACCGAACATTGCCAGTATAGAAGAGCATCAACTCATCGTTGTGACTTAAAGCATGACCAGAAAAAACTCCGTGACTGTCATACCAATCTGATGGAGTCAGTGCAATACCTTGCCATTGCCAGTGAATAAGATCAGTACTCGTCAGTTGTACCCAATATTTATCCTTGTGCTCACACCCATAAGGATACCACTGATAAAAAAGATGATATTTTCCTTGGTGATAAATGAAACCGTTTGGATCATTGAGCAGCCCTTGCGGCGGAGAAATATGCCAAGTAGGACGAAATGGACAATCGTTTGGCGAGGAATAGGCGTACGCATTAAGCCGCAGCTGAGAATCAATCATTCGGCCTAAACTGTTCATCAGTTCATCGGCATATTCATTGATGCTATCTTGTTGAATCAAAAATGAAAGCTGCCATTCACCGAGCACTTCTCGCAAGCGCATATGACTCGGCAAAACATTGACTAAAGCTGGATCTCGCAGCGCAATAACGATTTCGCCTCTTGGTGCGAGTACTCGCTGAATATTGGCCGGGCCGCCAACTAATCTCACCATCTCTTCAAATGACATTTTTTCCACTGGCACTGTTTCTAATGACATGACTTACACTCAACTTATGGGAACGATTGCAAAATATAAAAAAATAAGCCTGCTTGCAAGCATTGGTGAAATATTGCCCTCAATTATGCGGGCTTCCCCTCAGCAAGCACCTTCAGCCTTAGCCGGTTTCACGTTCGATATTTTGGAATGTTAACACGACTTTACTCATCTCCTGCCCACGACCAGCAATACGTTCAAGCAACATCTTGGCTGCATTTTCACCTGCTTTATCAAAGGCATAGTTGAATGTTGATAAGCTTGGGTTACTGACAAATGCGAGCTCATCATTGCCAACTCCTAATACTTTTATTTGCGATCCAACCTGAACTCCAGACTCTTGCAGTGCTTTCACCGCTCCAACCGCAATTCTATCGGTTGCGCAAAAAAGACCATCTAATTGTGGGTATTGCGTGATTAATGTTTTAGCTTGTAAGTAACCAGATTCAATCGAAAAATCACCACGCACATGAAACAACAGGGTTAAATTGTTGATACCCAGTGCTTGCTCTAACCCTTGAGAACGCAAGCAATCCACCGCTACGTCATCGCTCTGAACACCAATAAAACCAATGTGTTGACAACCTTTTGCTATCAACCGTTTACCCGCTTCGAATCCAACGCGAAGATCATCATGAACAATACTCGGGATATCGTGCAGTGAGCCATCTTGCCCAACCAATACCACCGGGACATTAGATTGTTGGATTGCTTTCACTAATGGCATATCAAGGTGTGTGGCGTAAAGTACAATGCCTTCGACCCTCTTTTGATTAAATATTTGAATATATTCCAACTCTTTAGCGTGATCTTGATGAGTATTGGCAAGCAACACGTGTTTGCCCGCTTGTTCAAATATGGCACTTAAACCATCAACACCTTGTGCTGTCGCATGCGAAGAGACTCGCGGAACGATGACTCCAATTAAATTGGTTTTTTGTGATTTGAGATCTTTAGCGACTTGGTTGACCATATAGCCGCATTCGGAAATTGCCTTTAACACTTTGATTTTTGTAGACTCTTTAACACCATACTCATCATTTACAACGCGTGAAACCGTCGATTTAGAAACTCCGGCCAGCTTAGCGACATCGTGCAAACTCGACATACATAACCTTACTCATTCTGTTTTGGGATTGTTTGCAAAACTCAGCGCAGCAAACGATCGAATAGTGTGATTCTAACGCTGTTTGTAGAATTATCGATCTCTCTTTTACCGATCTAATTCACAGAATCAATGGTTGGCTTTTGACTACTTTGAATTATTCATCAAAAATCCATTCTGCAAACGTTCCCAAAAATACTTATTTTAACTTTATCCACCATGCTTATCTTAAAGAGATCAAGTCATCTGGATACCAAACAACAACCGGGGTGGGTTATGAACTATCCAGTCATAGCAAAACAATTATTAGAGCAATTAGGTGGCAGAGAAAATATCCAAGCCCTTGCTCACTGTGCAACACGTTTAAGATTAGCGCTAAAAGATGACACATTGGTTGATGAACAAGCCATTGATTCACTTGAAGGTGTCAAAGGACAATTCAAAGTCGCTGGCCAATATCAAATTATTTTTGGCTCCGGTATCGTTAACCAAGTTTATGCGGAAATGGCCAAGCTGACCGGCCTTGCCGAAATGTCAACCAATGATGTTGCAAGCGCGGGTGCACAAAAGCAGAACCTAGTTCAGCGCGCCGTTAAAGGGTTGTCGGACATTTTTGTCCCTATTATCCCGGCCATCGTCGCTGGCGGTTTATTGATGGGGCTGTTCAATGTACTGACAGCTACTGGGCTTTTTATCGAAGGGCAATCACTGATTGATGCTAATCCGGGCTTGGCTGATCTTGCCAGCATGATCAACACCTTCGCTAACGCCCCTTTTGTTTATCTTCCTGTTTTGTTGGCATTTTCTGCTTCTAAAAAATTCGGCGGCAACCCATTCCTTGGCGCTGCATTAGGTATGTTGATGGTTCACCCAGACCTGCTCAATGGTTGGGGATTTGGCGGCGCGTCCGTCGCAGGCACCATCCCTACTTGGAATATTTTTGGCTTTGAGATCCAGAAAGTCGGCTATCAGGGCTCTGTCTTACCCGTTTTAGTCTCTGCCTTTATTCTTGCAAAAATCGAAAATGGCCTGCGCAAAATTATCCCTTCTGTACTGGATAATTTACTGACGCCTATGCTCTCGATTTTCATTGCAGGCTTTTTAACCTTCACTCTGGTAGGTCCGATTACTCGCGATATCGGCTTTCTATTGGGTGATGGGCTGAACTGGCTATACGATTCTGCTGGCTTCATTGGTGGTGCACTGTTTGGCTTTATCTACGCACCGTTTGTGATTACTGGCATGCACCACAGCTTTATTGCTATCGAAACACAACTATTGGCTGACATCGCCATTACTGGCGGTACGTTTATTTTTCCTATTGCGGCCATGTCAAACGTCGCACAAGGTGCAGCAGCTTTAGCGGTTGGTATGAACACCAAAGATATCAAATTAAAAGGCATTGCGATTCCATCAGGTGTGACCGCCCTTCTGGGCATTACCGAACCCGCAATGTTCGGTGTAAACCTGAAACTTCGCTACCCATTTATTGCTGCGATCATCGGTTCAGCTTGTGCTAGTGCATTCATCACCTTGTTTAATGTGAAAGCACAAGCGTTAGGCGCGGCTGGGCTTCCAGGAGTGATTTCCATTAACCCAGAGAAAATCAGCTACTACATCATTGGCATGCTGATTTCTTTTGTTATTGCCTTTACCTTAACACTTGTTTTGGGTGCCAAAGAGCGCGCAAAGCTTGATAAACAAGCAACAGCGTAACCCCCAAGGCTGTTATGCTCCTAAGCCCGCTCGATGTGAGTGGGCTTATTTCTTCAGCGAATAACACGGATATTGGAAGAAAAAATGAATCGAGTTTGGGTGACAGGCGACACGGTCGTCGACTTAATTCCTGATGGTGAAGCACACTATCTCAAATGTCCGGGCGGTGCTCCGGCGAATGTGGCTGTTGCCATCGCAAGATTGGGGGGTAATAGCGCCTTTTTTGGCCGTGTGGGTAATGACCCTATGGGGCGCTTTATGCAATCCACATTAACCGAAGAGAAAGTGGACACCCGATATTTGCAGTTGGATGATCAACAAAGAACATCAACCGTCGTGGTCGATTTAGACTCGCACGGCGAACGCAGTTTTACCTTTATGGTGAAACCGAGCGCGGATCAATTCATCCAATGTTCAGATATTCCGACCTTTTTAGCGGGCGAATGGCTGCATTGTTGCTCCATTGCACTGGCCAGTGAACCGAGTCGCAGCACTACCATTGAAGCGATTAAACGCATCAAAGCCAACGGGGGATTTGTCAGTTTTGATCCCAATCTACGAGAAGAGGTCTGGCCTAACCCCGAAGAGATGATCCCAGTGGTGATGAGCGTAGTGGCAATGGCAGATGTGGTTAAGTTTTCTGATGACGAACTGATCTTGCTCACGCAGCGCCCTAGCCTTGAGCAGGGATTAATCTCAGTGAAAGAATTGAACATTCCGCTGGTTGTCATTACTCAAGGCGCAAAAGGAGCGCTGGTGATCACAGCAGAGATGCAAACAATGATTACTGGAAAAGCCGTAGAACCTATCGATACAACAGGTGCCGGAGATGCTTTTGTCGGTGGATTACTTTGCCAGTTGTCATTACATAAAGAGTGGTTTACTAAGGGTACTATCATAAACGCAGTGCAATGGGCTAATGGCTGCGGAGCATTAGCCACCACTCAAAAAGGGGCAATGACAGCGCTACCAGATAAGCACATGCTTGCTCAATGGATTGGCTAAAATGATGGCTTGTACTTACAAGGACGTAAGTCGTGTTGAAGTTCAAGCAAACTGCGAAATAAACGGATGATTTTCAGAGGATGTTTGCTACGCTTACTGCATGATTAAGCAAACAACCCTCGGATAAGATGCAGACATTTGTTAAATATGAAAGATGTAAACGGTGGGTATTAAGCTTACTAGCTTTCTTACTACCCATTGTGATTGCTAGTCCAATTATCGCTTGGCAAACACGAGCTGATTTAAATGATCATATGCAGAACATACTACTCAAAGGTACGGATTATATGGATCTGTTGCTTAGAAATGCTTATGTCGCAAATGAACGTGCAGCACCGTACCTAGGCACAAGTTGCTCAGAGGCTATTCCTTATTTACGGGAACTGGTGGCAACAACTCCAGATATACGAACACTTAATCTAGCCAAGAAGGGAACCATTTACTGTAATTCGCTACGCGGTGAAGCCAACGAACACTACCGTATTGATAACTATATAGGTAAAGAATTATATCTAATGTCGGGAAACCGACTTACACCGTTACGACCTGTATTAGCTTTTAAACGCGACTATGAGCAAGGTACTGTCATCACTGGCGTTACCGCCTACTACTTGACTAATATACTTATCTTACTTGATTACTATGGGCACCTCTCTTTCCATGTCGGAGATAATTATCTCGATCAAACAGGGGCTGTGATGACACAACCACTATCACCGACACTGCGAAATACTTCACATCACTATCCCTACTCGCTAGCCGTAAAATTAACTATAAATGACTACTGGCTTTATTTTAAAAACACCAAACAAACCAGCACGATGTTAGTTCTTCTTATGAGTATTGGTTTAGGCGGCTTTGCTTATTGGAAACTCGGCCAAGCTTCGTCAATGCAAGGAGAAGTGAAACGCGCTATTCAATCCAACGAGTTCATTCCGTATGTACAACCGATTGTTGATGGTAGTGGCCAGCTCTGCCATATCGAAGTGCTTGCCCGCTGGCAACATCCTGTTCATGGATTAGTGAGGCCCGATCTTTTTATTCCCTTAGCGGAAGAATCTGGGCTAATCATTCCTATTACGACTCAGTTAATGGCGCAAGTAGAGCATGAACTTTCACTACATCAGTCACAATTTCCAGAGCATTTCAGTATTGGATTTAACATTTCGGCCAAACATTGTGTTGCTTCCAATTTGTTTGATGATTGCAAACATTTCATTGAAACCTTCAACAATCGTAAACATATTTTAACGCTAGAGCTCACTGAGAGAGAGTTGGTTATTGATAGTGATGAAGCAAAAAAGCTCTTCCAGTCATTAGATAAAATAGGTGTGTTGCTGGCAATTGATGATTTTGGTACGGGTCACTCCAGTTTGAACTATTTGCAAGAGTTCAAGTTTGACATTTTAAAAATCGACAGAAGCTTTATTACCATGATCGGTAGTGATGCAATATCTAGCCATATTGTTGAAAACTTAGTCGATTTAGCTAAGCGACTTGGGTTAAAAACCATCGCCGAAGGTGTGGAAACCCAAGGCCAGATTGACTTTTTGAACGAAAGAGAGATTGACTATTTGCAAGGCTATTTCTTTTATAAGCCTATGCCGCTCAGTGAGTTTATCACTTTGCTTAAAACCACCTAGATCAATCTCTGGCATTCCAATACGATGATCACTAGAACTTCAGTGGTTATTTCTTATGGCGAGAGGCCAACTGAGCACGGTAACGAGCTAAATGAAAACGTTTTCGAACTGGCTGATGAGCAGACAGTTGTTTTAATACTTGATTGAGCTGTTTATTATGATGCTGGCTATGCTTCGCCGCTGATTGTTCATCATCTTCAATGAAGAAAGACGCAACACTGGCCGTCAATAAACCAAAAAGTGTAATACCCGTCAACATCAGAAACACGGCAACACCACGCCCAAATGGAGTGATTGGATACATATCACCATACCCTACCGTAGTAATCGTGGTCATTGCCCACCAAATCGCATCAGAAAAATCATTGATTGGGCTATCCGTACCTTTTTCGACCAAATAGACAAAAGCCGCAGAAAGAAGTACTGTCGATAAGCTGGTTAGCCCAATAAAGCTGAGCGTTTTTTGTCTCAGTACCGCCTTTGTTTGACGCCATGCTCTTGGCAAGATCAGTAAAATGCGTAAAAAACGGAGCGGACGTAGGAATGGCATGGCAACAATTAACACATCTGGCCAGTTTTTTACCATGTAACGCACTGGATGTGGGCTGAGTAAGACCTTGACCAATAACTCCGTTGCAAACAATGCCCAAATAATCCAAAGCAGATGCTCCAGAAAATCAAGCTCTTCGGGCTGTAAAGGTGCAATATCTGGTAGTAAAGCGACGATCACATACACTACCGATAGTAGCAGCATCGGAATTTCAGTTTTATGTTCGATCGCAGACAGTAGCTGTAAACGTGTTTTTAATTTCATGATTCAAATACCTTTTTCCGTTTACCTTAACGCCAAAAATACCAAGTGAACAGTACAACCATCCCTTTCGTTAACCAATTAGCACTCAATTCAAAATGGAAATCACTATAAACTAGGTGGTTGAGATGTAAAGAATTGTGACCTTAACAGAGCTTAAGATAACCGCCTTGAGCGTTATTCTAAGCTCTTCACACCCAATACCTCACTCACAAAAATCTCAAAAACACCATAGGAGTCAAGTTTCAATTGTGATACGATGCACAACTTTATGGATATCTCTCTATTTTCATATGGACGTGACCCGATACCACACCACTGGAATACTGTAATGGCCGAACATTAACGCCTCAGCATCAACTCAAGATGTGATTAGCGTTATTATGGTAATCAATGCAGTGCTTCAAGCCGTTGGCGAGGTGTAGCTCTAGTTATTTTACTCCGAGGTCACTTATTACCATGTCTTTTTTAAAAGATTTAGCCATTCGCAAAAAAATTGCGCTTGCCTTTACTATTATCGCGTTAGTCAACATCGCCTTCGGTTATTACCTATATCGTTCATTGAACGACATACAAGATGACCTACTCAATCTAACGGATGACACACTCCCATCAATGATGATGGTCAATAACGTCAAATACAATATGGCTTCTGTGCGACGTGCTCAAATCAGTTTGCTTTCCACAACCGATCAAGCCGAAATTACGGAAGACATTCGTTGGATGCAAGAACGTTATGAGGAAATTGATAGTGCGCTAGCCACCTATGAGCGTGCGGTTTGGACCGATCACGAGCGTTCGATTTTTATGCCAGTTAAGAATCTATGGCGCGATTATTTAACCGCATTAGGCTCTTTTAATGATGATATTCTCAGTCAAAACAAAGTAAAAGCTCAAGGGGACATTTCAGCCTCTTTGGTTACCTTTGAACGTTTAGAGAGTGCGATTGACGATCTTCTCAATTTAAACCAAACCTTTGTTACCCAAAATCGCTCTGAACTGATGACGCTTATTCAAGCTATCACCTCATTTTCCACAGGTAGCATCGTTGCGCTGATAGCATTTATGGTGTTCATTACACTATTGCTTTCTCGCTTAATCTGCCAGCCACTACAGCTGGTTGTACAGCAAGCGAATGCCATTGCTGGAGGTAATTTAAGCCATCGATTAGCACGTCAACATATTGGGCAAGATGAGCTAGGTGAATTGGCCGATGCGTGTTCAAGTATGCAAGAGAATTTACGCTCAATGGTGGAAGAGATCATCGCCGGAGCGACTCAACTATCTCATGCTGTCGATGAAGTTAGCGCCGTCTCTGAACAGACATCACAGGGCATGCAAGAGCAACAGGTCGAGGTCATGCACATTGCTACGGCCATGACGCAAATGAAATCAACGGTTGCAGAAGTGGCACGAAGCACAGAAGTCGCTTCTGACGCCGCTCGTGAAAGTAATCAACAATCCATCCTTGGATCAAAACAGATGGATTCCGTCGCTAATGCTATCTCTCTTGTGACTCAAGAAATTGATCAAGCAGAACAACGCGTATTAGAACTTGAGCAGCAAGCACAGCAAATTAACGTTGTCGTTGACGTGATAAGCAACATCGCCGACCAAACCAATTTGCTTGCACTTAACGCAGCAATTGAAGCGGCGCGTGCTGGTGAACAAGGGCGTGGTTTTGCGGTTGTGGCTGATGAAGTCCGTGCTTTAGCTGGCAAAACTCAGCAATCGACGGGCGACATCGTCAATATTATCCAAAGCCTACAAACATGCGCACTGCGTGCTCGTGAAGCGACGTCACAAAGCAGTGTACTTATGGGGCAATGTGTTGAGCAAAGTGGTCAAACTCAAATCGCGATTGACCACATTAGTAATCAAAGCGCGCATATTGCAGATATGACCATTCAAATTGCCAGTGCGTGCGGAGAGCAAGATTCGGTTAGCGAAGAGCTCAGCCGCAATATCGAACGCATTAGTGAATCAGCCAAGCAAGTTGCACAAGGTTCTTCCAGCGCCGCTCAAGCGTGTGCAGAGCTGAGTCAGTTGGCTGCAATGCTACAAAATACGGTACGTCGCTTCCAAGTCTAACCCTCATATCGTGGGTTTAAAAATAACGGCCTCTTTTGAGGCCGTTATAGTATCCATTCTCTTGCTATTTGTAGCTTAAATCTGTCGCTTTGCCTTTAAAGATTCGGTAAACCACAAAGGTGTACAGCAAAATCATCGGCATCACAATCACGACCCCAATCCCCACCACTAATAAGCTAGCTGTAGAGGCGGCTGATTCTTGAGCCGTCATTATCCCGGGGACGACATCAGGGAAAAAGCTGTACGCTAATCCAAGAAAACTTAATGCAAAAATTAGCATCACGCCAAAAAATGGCCATTGAACGCCCATATCATTCACTACAGGCACTCTTTTTAGGTAGCGATCAACCATAAAAATCGTAACTAACACCACCAGCGGAACAGGAGTTAATAACAGCATTTCAGGGAAGCTAAACCAACGTTCCGCGACCAGTGGATTAAATAACGGGTTAACAATACTGACTGAGAAAATACCCAGCGCGGCCAACCAACCCGCGCGGCGTGACCAGCGCGCCGCTCGAATTTGTAACGCGCCCTCGGTCTTTAACACCAACCAAGCACCACCGATATAAACATAAGCAGCCGTCACGCACAGCGAACTGAGTAGTGCAAAGCCATAAGCCTGCATCGATTCCTCAAAGCTCATCACATACCGTCCAATCATGTAACCTTGGGTTAATGCGGCAAGTAAAGAACCGGTTTTAAAACACAAGTCCCAGTGGTCTTTATGATCCGCTTTTGCTTTTGCACGAAAATCAAACGCTACACCGCGCATAATCAATGCGATCAGCATCAGTGCGGTGGGTAAATACAGCTCAGTAAAAATCAAACTATGTGCACTTGGAAACGCAATCAATAAAATACCAACGCCTAGCACTAGCCATGTTTCATTGGCATCCCAGAAAGGGCCGATGGAGGCGATCATTCTATCGCGCTGTTGCTCATTATTTTGGGGTAATAAAATACCGACACCCAAATCATAACCATCAAGTACCGCATACATGAAAACGCTAAAACCAAGCAGTAAAAGATAAATTTCCGGTAGATAAGAGATCATAATGGTGCCTTTTGCTCGTCAATCGGTTGAATCGTTATGCTTGTAGAGAACTGCCTTGCTAAATAAAACAGTGTATGAATATAAGCAACTAGCAATACGGCATAAATGGTTAAATACATGGCTAATGACAGCACAACAGAACCACTTCCAATCGTAGTAACTGCATCAGAAGTACGCAATACACCACTGACAAGCCATGGTTGACGGCCAATTTCAGTAACATACCACCCTGCTAATGTGGCTACCCATCCCGAAAACGTCATCGCGACAACGGTATAAAGGTAGAACTTGGGTAAGGTTTTTTTACGAATTAAACGCCATGCACCAAACCAGCTCACTAGCAGCATCAGCACGCCAATTCCGACCATAATTCGAAAGCCAAAGAACAGTGGCTTAACCGGGGGATGGTCCGGTGCGAATTGATTTAAACCCACAATTTCACCGTCGAGGTCATGTGTGAGTATCAAGCTGGCTAATTTAGGAATACCGAGTTCAAAGTGATTGCTACGCGTGACTTCATCAGGCCAAGCGAACAAGAGTAACGGTGCTCCTTGCTCCGTATCCCACACCCCTTCCATCGCGGCAATTTTAGCGGGTTGGTGTTTTAACGTATTTAAACCGTGTAAATCGCCAACAAAAATTTGTATTGGTATAGCAATGGCCGCGAGAATAATGCCGACTCTAAGGCCCACTTTCGCTGCTTCCAGTTGTGAATTACGCAAAAATTGGTAAGCAGAGATCCCTGCAATGACAAAACTTGCGGTGAGTAAAGAAGCCAGCAACATATGTACAAGCCGATACGGCATAGAAGGATTAAAAATAACCTCTTTCCAACTGGTGACATGAACAATGCCTTCAATCACTTCATAACCAGCAGGTGTATGCATCCAACTATTTAAAACTAAAATCCAAAAAGCAGAGAGTGATGTGCCTATCGCCACCAGCACGGTTGCTAAGGTATGCACCCATTCAGGTACTCTTCCACGCCCAAAAAGCATCACGCCAAGGAAGGTCGCTTCCATAAAAAAGGCCGTCATCACTTCATAGCCTAACAATGGCCCAGCGACGTTACCGACGCTCTCCATAAATCCTGGCCAGTTAGTCCCAAATTGAAAACTCATCGTAATACCAGAAACAACACCGAGCGCAAAAGTCAGGGCAAATATCTTGACCCAGAAATAATATAAGTCCAACCACAACTGAGCTTGCGTTCGTACAAAACGCCACTTAAAAAACACCATCACCCATGCAAGCGCAATCGTAATGGTTGGAAATAAAATATGAAAACTGATATTGGCGGCAAACTGGATCCGCGACAACATGAGGGTCTCTAACATCACTCTTTCCTCAATCAAAAAAGACTAGGCAATCAAATAACAACAATTTACTTAATTGTTAATTACGTTGTTCGACCTAATTAAGTTCACTGTCTGAGGATTTTCTTACTTAAATTAACTAAGCCTTCTCATCGATTAATGAAAATGAAAAATCCACAGCAGTGCAGCCAATGAGTTGTACCAATCATCAGCTGTAAGACCGAGGAAAAAGATGTATCAAATTACGGAAGAATTATGACAAAAAATAACCGTGCCCCATAACAAGCGTTAGGTTTGAGTAAGCAGTAAGCCTTGCTTCGGCTTACAACGCAAAAAGGGTCGCATTTGATGCGACCCTTTCCTCCTTAACAAACGGTTAAAACTGAGCAGTTAGCTTTATATACACTTCATCTTTGCCTAATTTACTGTCTAATCCATGAGCGTAACCAATCCGTACTGGTAACGTGCCGCCATAAAGTACTATTGTATCGATCTGCACTTCAGCACCAATCCCCGTCAGGGCTTGGTAGTTTTGGTTATCGTTCCAGCTTGATCCTGAGTCGACAAATACAGAACCTGAAATATCCCCCAAGCCAATTGGCCACAAATTCCAGTTTCGTTCAGCGCGATACAATAAGCGGCTTAGTTCAACACTTTGTGTCGCGTAAGCTTGCCCTACTTGAGCCGCAGAGCTGTAGCCACGCAACGCTATCTGTTGGCGGCCATAAAGCTGCTCACTATCCCCTTCATAACTGCCTAGCTCAAACGGTTTGGCTTTTGAGTCCGCATAACCTGCCGCAAGATGAGTGGTAAGGTTGAAGCTCCCCGGGAGGTCCCAATGTGCTTGCCACTGCGCCTGCCATTTTTGTCCAGAGTAATCACCGCCAACATTGGACTCCCATACCAAATCAGCGTAATGACCCCACGCATAACCGGGAACATTCAATAAGCCTTCACGGTTATCCCATTGCAATGCAGCCCCTGCCAGCCACTCATCACTGGCTTGTGTATAGCGCGTACCTTGAGGTGCTTTGATCAATGACTCTTTCTGCCAATAAGTGCCGATACCAAACGTTAAGTTATCATCGAGGCCATGCCATAAATAATTACGTTGTAACGTTAAGTCATCTTGACGGACAATGCGATCGTCTTTATTGGTCAATGGGTTTAACTTAAACTCATGCTCTCGGCTGAGCATCGCTTGCCAACGGTTGTCATATTGATATCCCAATTGGTACGTCGCTAACGCATTTTTTGTATCCCAAGCCGCTTGGATCTCATATTGATGTCGCCCTAACACATCTGAACCACTGGTCGAGAAACCAAGTAACGATTGGTTATCATCCCCTTGCCAAACGGGAACCCAATAACGTGGCGTTAAAGTCGACAACGGTGAGTAGTCGGTAGTGTCACTTTTTTCGGCCTGAGATATCGGCGTCGAAGTAACGGATGTCACCTTGGAAAAGGAAGACAGCGGAGCCTCATTGAAAGCCGTCACCGTCGGAATATGGCGCAAATGGTAACCATCATGCTCATAAGCTTGGTAGATAAGCCCTTGCGATTGATTCCATTGCGGAGAAAAAGCACCTCCAATTTCATTGGTTAACTGCTCTAGCTGCAGACTGGTTAAGTCCATTCGGTAGATCTGATAACGCCCCGTGTAATCGGCGCTGAACAGCAACTCACCCTCTTGGGTAAAACTCAATTGATGCTCAGTTGATGATGTTTCAGTCACAGCCAACCAGCGCTGCTCTTTGGCGACAAAACGCATGATATTCCACGCGCTAGACGGATGCTTCACGGAAGCATAAATGTCGCCAGCCGGAGACAGCGCCATATCACCGATAACCCAACCATATGTGCCTTGCCATAGGCGGGTTTGCTGCCCATCCAGTGTCACCTGCCATAACTCAGGCAACCCTTGTTCATGACGGGTAGCGAAAACACTTTGCCCATCTCGGCTCCAACGTACTTGAGTAAAGCGCTGTTGCTCGGTTAAACGCTGCCACTGCCCATCAACGTAGCGATAAAGATCATTCAACACTCGTCCATCAAGATAACTATTCACTTGTGACGCGACGATACCTTGCTGGGGATGAACATCAAGGCTAGTTAAGCTTTTTGTAGTCAATAAACGCTGCCATTGATTTTGCTTACTATCCCACATCGCTAAATTTGCTCGATCAACCCCATCACGACGCCAAGCCAGTAATTGCTCTGATCCACCATTGGCTAATAGATATTCAAACGGCTGACTATCGAGAGATTGAGCCTCCGAAGGCTGTTCATTACTTTGCGCAATTTGATCTGAAAACTGCGTGATAAGATCGGCACGGAACTCTTGCCAAAGTGCAAAAAAATCCTTACCAAAAGCACGTTGAGCGCTTCGGTTCAAGAACACGCCCGGAATTAGATAGCCACTGTAATCGCTTAAAAAATGCTGGAGCGCCTCTTCGCCATACGTTTTGGCCAAATAATCAATGAAATACGCGCCGTAAAGGTAATCACTACCAAGCGGTAAACGTTTATTGGCTACAGCTACTTGGTTGAGATCAGCTAGTTGCCCGCTCGCCACTTCCATACGCATTTGCATCGCAAAATGGCTATTGTGCAAACGTCCATAACCTTGTTCATTTTGGCTTTCCATGTAAACCGCTAACCCTTCTAACAGCATCGAGGGTGTCATTGCATGCGGGAAAAGCAGTGTGTGACGGCCAAAAATACGCCGAGCTCCGGTGACCGCACGCTCATTTAATTCCATATGAACAATGTGAGTGTACTCATGGCGGATGAGCATGTGCAACCATTCATCATTGCCTTCCAATCCATTAACATCGCTGGGAGGATTTAAGATCAAGCGAATTTGAGCATAAGGCAGCGGCGTTGCCCAACCGTTGGAATAGTCGTAGTCATCCACCAGCGTTAGGTGCGTTTTTTCAGCTGGCATCTTTGAGAATTGACTGGCAAGGTCTTGATGCACTTTCTCGGCAATATCTAACGAATGCGCCGCGTACTGGGCCAATTCACTGCGAAAGTGCACGATAAAATGTTGCGATTGTTGAGTCTGCCATTGCTGACCAGCTTGATCCCAAGCGACTGACTCAGCCAATACTGTTGGTGTATGCATAATACCCAAACAAACCACCAAACCCATAATGGGTGAGAGTACAAATTTTGCTGACATCGTTACAACAACCCTTTTCAATAATTAAGTGCGGCGATTGTACGTTGAATGTGAAAAGGATTGGGTATCGAAATGTATGGCTTTGTCAGGGTAACTCTTCTAAATAGATCGCCTTTATTTTCTGCTTGTTCAATTGTTCAGTTTTAATTAACCAATGGGTAAGAAAATCAAGATTGACCAAACATCCTCTTAAATCATATCTTTCACCTACACCTTGACGAGAATCAAAAAGCTTGCACTTTTATCGCAAGTCTCTTTTCGCCCTAGGTATCCACATATCATAAAAAAGACAATTAAAAGGTAGTCAGCATGAAACAACCACTCAAGGCGCTGGTGCTCGCAATCAGTTTGTCGTGCGGTGCCATCGGTGCTTACGCAAACTCGTTAGAACCGCTCGACAAAGAGTTCACTTTACAAGTTTTAGGATCGGGAGGGCCAATTTCAGATGATCTGCGCTCTTCTTCAGCGGAAGTGATTTGGTGGAAAGGCAAATCTAAAATCATGATTGATGCTGGCGGCGGCGCGTATCTGCGCTTTGGCCAATCCGGCTCTAAACTGGAAGATTTGGATTTTCTAGGCATTACCCATTTTCACACCGACCACGTCGCAGACTTGCCCGCGCTACTTAAAGGTGGCTACTTCTTTAAGCGAGAAGACCCACTAGATATTGCAGGCCCGCAAGCGGGATCTGCCTTCCCTAGCTTAACCGGTTATATGGACGCACTCTTTAATAGCAAAGATGGCGCTTACGCTTATTTGAACGGTTTGTATGATGGCAGCGATGGTTTGTTCCCAGTCACCATCACCGATGTTCCCTACAAAACCACCACACCAACTAAAGTGTATCAACAAGACGGTTTAACCATTTACGCACTCGGTATTCCTCATGGGGACGTGCCATGTTTGGCTTATCGTATTGAAAGCGATCAGGGCGTCATTGTTATTTCTGCCGATCAAAACGGCAGTAACCCAGCATTTCTCGATTTTGCTCAAGGCGCTGACATTTTAGTCATGCCGATGGCTGTTCATGAGTCAGCCGATGAAGTTTCCGCATTTATGCACGCTAAACCTTCAGTGATTGGCGAAATTGCCGCCAAAATCAATCCTAAACTGCTCGTGCTCAACCACTGGATGGGAGTCGGCCTTAAACATAAATCAGAGTCGACCAAGATCATCAAACAGTTTTATCACGGCGAAGTTATTGCCGCCCGTGATCTCTCAAGCTACCCAATGAGTTCCGTGAAGGAGATAACCCATGAATTGTAAAATTGCTTTATCTATTGCGATGACTTCGGCTATTGCTCTGCATTCAGGTATGAGCTTTGCCGAAACGTCAACAGAGGCACCAGTGAGTGCGCAACCCACCTCGCAAAATGGTGGCAAATGCGCGGCTGGTAAATGTGGTACTGAAAAACGTTTTGAAAAGCAGGATTTAAAAAGCGATCCGCAAGGACGTTTAGTTCGCGCCAGAGATGGTAAATGCGGCTTAACCGCAGAAGGAATCACACCTTCCGCTGAAACCATTACTCTAACCAACAGCAAAATCACTGGTGGTGTATGCGGGCAATAGATCGCACCTCAAAAGGCATCGGCTTGCGTAGCGAACACGTCGATTTGCTATGCCAGTTGCCTGACCATCCCGATATCGATTTCCTTGAGCTTGCTCCGGAGAACTGGATGAATATGGGCGGCCTTAAACGCGAGCAGTTACAGCAGATAGCAAAGCACTATCCTCTGATTGCACATGGGCTGAGTTTGTCGATTGGCGATTGTCAGCCACTGAACAAAGCGTTTGTGAAAAAGGTAGCGGCATTTTTAGATGAATTTAACATCGACATTTACAGTGAGCATTTGAGCTTTTCGCGTGATGCCCAAGGGTACTTGTATGAACTGCTGCCTATCCCGCGCTATAAAGAGAGCATTGCTTACTTGGTCGATCGCATTCACTGCGTTCAAGATATTGTGCAACGCCCTTTGGTGCTGGAAAACATCTCCTACTACCACAGTTACGGCAAGGAGATCCCCGAAGGCGAATTTATTGCTGAGATAGTCGAGCGCAGCGGCTGCCAACTGCTGATTGATATCAATAATGTGTATGTGAATAGCCGTAACCACAATTACTGCCCGTTTGACATGCTGGCCACTTTACCGAGCGAAGCGATCGGCTATTACCACATCGCCGGTCACTTAAAAGAGCGCGAAGATTTCTTGCTCGATACCCATGGTAAACCAGTACAGCAAGAGGTGATTGACTTAGCTCGTTATGCTTACGCTCTGCAAGGTAGCCGTCCTTTGCTGCTTGAACGTGATCATCATGTGCCTCCTCTGGTGGTTTTGACTGAAGAGTTGCGCACTATCCATCACGATATTATGCAGCCAGCGCCATCATTAGTTATCGATGTGGAGCGTAGCCATGCTTAAACCACCGATGAACATGAGTATGTCAATGTACGCACTGACCTGCGTGATCCGCTCACCGATTGCGCAAGGCGAACCGCCCTGCCGTTATCGAGAGTTTATTCGAGAGAACATTTATTCTGTCATTACGCACACTTTTCCTCTGTTTTGCGCTCAACTTAACGAGGAAACACTCTACATTTTGACGGACGAATGGTTGGTAATACATGGCGCTATGGAGCCTGAGTTCCATCAGATTGCGACTGAATTTGTTCAGTTTATCCAACAGCATAATGGCCATAATGCCGACATTAACCTCAGTGCTGAGCAAATCGCACTGCTTGAATATGAATGGATCGTTTTCAACGCTGAAATGGATAGCGCCCATGTGCCGGATCTCAACGTGTGGTCGGATGATGTTGAAGCTCAACCGGAGGCGTTTTGCATACAGCTTAACCCAACGTTAAAACTGGTCGAAGTGCCTTTTCTTGTCCATCCAGAATCGGTCACTTTTCTAACTCAAGAACAAAAAACGGTCTGTTACGGGGTATTTCGTCATGCATCGCATCAGGTGGTATCACAAAAATTCAGAGAAGTGGATATCGCCCTAATTCAGATGATTCAAAACGCCCCAGCACAGTCACTAACGCAACTAGAACAACAGATAGCTCAACACCTATCCAACTTCCATTTTTTGGCGTGGGTTCAAACGTTTCAGCAACAAGGACTCATCAGCCTGTATTTATTAGGAGAAACTCTATGATTCACTCAGCCCTCAATTGGTACGATGGCGTGATCGAAAAATTTAAAAAATTCGATTTTATCGTACTACTTGCGATTCGACTTTTTCTCGTGCCGGTGATTTTTGTCGGCGCTCATTCCAAAGTGGTTGGTTTCGCTGGAACCGTTGCTTGGTTTGGCGCCTCAACCGCCGATGGTGGTTTAAATCTACCTTTTCCAGAACTGCTGGCATTTTTAGCCGCTGCAACAGAAGTTCTCGGCTGTATATGCATCGCACTTGGTCTTTTTACTCGCATTATGGCGATTCCAATGATTTTCATGATGAGCGTGGCGAGCGCAATGGTGCACTGGAAACATGGCTGGGACGCGATTGCCACCAGCAGTATGGAAGCAACCGTGCGCTTAAATGGATTTATTGAATGGTTAGCCGTAAATTTCCCAGGCCGCTACAACTACATCACTGAGCTCGGTGACCCTGTGATGCTCAATAACGGGATGGAATTTGCGGCGACTTACTTTGTGATGCTGATGGTTCTTTTCATTTATGGTGGTGGCCGCTACGTCAGCCTCGACTACTGGCTAAAAAAACCATTCACTCGCACGCCTCAAACCGCTTAACACCTAATGATGCCGACTAACTTGAAGTTGCCGCCCGCAGCTTCAAGTGGCAGGCGTTATCAATCACACATTCATCTCTGACTATCTTACCTGCCATTTTGCTGGCGGGAGGGAGACTTTATGCTTACAGATGTGGTGGAACTGTCACGGTTCCAGTTCGCCAGTACGGCGCTTTACCATTTTATTTTTGTTCCGCTGACCATTGGCTTATCGTTTTTACTGGCGATCATGGAATCACTGTATGTCATGACCGGCAAAACCGTTTACAAAGACATGACTCGTTTTTGGGGTAAGCTGTTTGGCATCAACTTCGCCGTTGGCGTTGCCACCGGCCTCACTATGGAGTTTCAATTTGGCACCAACTGGGCGTACTACTCTCATTATGTGGGTGACATTTTTGGTGCTCCACTGGCGATTGAAGCTTTAATCGCTTTCTTCCTTGAATCAACACTCGTTGGATTATTTTTCTTCGGCTGGGAGCGCCTTTCTAAGCGTCAGCACTTAAGTGTGACTTGGTTAACCGCTTTAGGCTCTAACTTTTCTGGATTGTGGATTTTGATGGCCAACGGCTGGATGCAAAACCCCGTCGGCGCCGAGTTTAACTATCAAACCATGCGTATGGAAATGACCAACTTTACTGATGTCATTTTTAACCCAGTAACCCAAGTGAAGTTTGTGCACACCGTTGCGGCGGGTTACACCACAGGCGCACTGTTTATCATGGGCATCAGCGCTTACTACCTATTGAAAAAGCGCGACCTTCCCTTTGCGCGTCGCTCATTTGCTGTGGCTTGCGCTTTTGGCATGGCATCCATTAGCGCCACTTTATTGCTAGGTGATGAGTCAGGTTACACCTTAGGTGAAGTGCAACAGGTGAAACTGGCCGCCATTGAAGCCGAGTGGGATACCGAACAAGCCCCTGCCTCTTTTACTCTGTTTGGGCTACCTAACCAAGAAACCATGCACACAGACGCGGCGATTAAAGTCCCTTATTTGATGGGTATTATCGCCACGCGTTCATTGGATGAGCCCGTCATCGGCTTAAAAGATTTGATGGCGCGCAGTGAAGAGCGCATTCGCAATGGCATGCTCGCTTACGGGTTATTGGAAGCCTTACGCAATGGTGACGATTCACCGCAAAACATCGCTCAGTTTGAAACGCTAAAAGAGGATTTGGGGTACGGTTTATTACTCAAAAAATACACCGATAAAGTAACTGATGCGACTGAAAGCCAAATCAAACAAGCCGCGCAAGATACCATTCCGCAAGTTGCACCTCTGTTTTGGAGCTTCCGCATCATGGTGGCCTGCGGTATGGCGATGTTCGCTGTGATTGGGCTCTGTTTCATCCAACTTTGTCGGCGAAAAATCGGCACTCAGCCTTGGTTACTTAAGGCGGCATTATTCGCCATTCCACTTCCCTGGATTGCCAGTGAAGCGGGATGGTTTGTTGCTGAGTTTGGCCGCCAACCTTGGGCTATCGGTGAAGTGCTTCCGGTTAATATGGCCGTATCTAACCTATCACCTAGCGATTTATGGATTTCACTGGGCCTAGTTTACTTACTCTATAGCGCATTTTTGGTGGTGGAAATGTACCTGATGGTGAAGTTTGCTCGACGCGGTCCAAGCGCCCTACATACCGGACGTTACCATTTTGAAACGCAAGATGGGCACGGATCTCTATCTCACGTACACCATTAAGGGAGAACACAATGTTTGATTACGAAACCTTACGTCTGCTGACTTGGGCGATTGTCGGTGTGCTATTGATTGGTTTTATCATCACCGATGGCTTTGATATGGGCGTTGCAGCGCTACTGCCCATTTTGGGACGCAGTGATGTTGAACGAAGAGTGATGATCAACAGTATCGCGCCTCATTGGGATGGCAACCAAGTATGGCTGATTACCGCTGGCGGTGCGATTTTCGCCATCTGGCCACTGGTTTACGCCACCGCATTTTCTAGTTTCTATTTAGCGATGATGTTGCTACTTGCTGCGTTATGGCTGCGCCCAATTGGTATGGATTATCGCTCGAAAATCGATAATCCCTCATGGCGCAAGGCGTGCGATAACGCACTGTTCATCAGTGGCGTTGTGCCGCCCCTCATCTTTGGCATTGGTTTTGGCAATTTATTGGTAGGAGTCCCTTTTCAGCTCAATAACTTATTGATGCTTGATTACCAAGGCCATTTTTGGGATCTATTCACGCCATTTCCGCTACTGTGTGGCCTGCTCAGCCTTGCCATCGTCGTCACTCAAGGCGCAACGTTTTTACAGCTCAAAACTTGTGATGCGTTACGTGAGCGAGCCCATAACGCGTCGGTGGTCAGTGCCAGCATTGCGGTGGCATTATTTCTCATCGGCGGATTCTTTGCCGCCAACATGGCGGGTTATATTATCGTGAGTCCGATTGTCACGGATGCCGCTTCAAACCCCTTGCACAAAGAAGTGGTTAGCGTCGCTCGTCATTTACTGCATAACTATCAAGCACACGCCATGCTGTGGTTGATCCCTTGCGTGGGCATCGCGAGCTTATTGGCGTGCATATGGGCAAGCCTGAAAAGAGCATCTGGCTGGGCCTTCTTATTCTCTAGCCTTGCTATTGCATGCATTATTTTAACGGCAGGCGTGGCGCTATTTCCGATGATCATGCCATCAAGCTTAATGCCATCACACAGTTTGACGATTTGGGATGCCACATCCAGCCAAAAAACACTCAATATCATCACGATTGTCGCCATCTTAGTGGTGCCAGTTATTCTCAGTTACACTGCGTGGGGTTACTACAAAATGTTCGGTCGATTGAATGATGATTATATTCGCAACCACAGCGTATCGCTGTACTAAAGGAGATGACTGATGTGGTATTTCTGTTGGGTTCTTGGCGTATTACTCGCCTGCGCATTTGGCATAATCAATGGATTGTGGCTTGAGCAAGCTGAGCATTTCGATGAATCGTAACTCACTCATATGCAAGCCGATAACCTGTTAACAAGGTTCAAGATCATCAAGCTTTGAAATAAAAAATGGCGCTGTTTTTAGCGCCATTTTTTATCACATAGTAAGAAACGTATTTACTGAAACTTTGGGCCAGCTGCGGCAACAAAAGCCATTTCAACCAGATAGTCAGGACTTGCCAGTTGTGCTTGAACGCAGGCTCGGCTTGGTGCGCATCCTTCTGGAAACCAGCTATCCCACACTTCATTCAAAGCGGCGAAATGTGCAAAATCTGTGACATAAATCGTCACCGATAACACACGGCTTCTGTCGCTGTCGATCGCCGTCAACTGCTGCTCAGCTTGGGCTAAGATCTGCTCAACCTGCCCTTTCATATCGGCTTTTGTATCGCTATCAGCCACTTCCACAAAGTGGGCAATGCCGTTGAATACGGTAATGTCAGACCAACGTTTACTTGGATTAATACGATGAATAGTCATTAATTTCTCTCTTTATGGTAAAGATAACTCGCAACAGTGCTGTTCGATCACACAGACTGGCGCGCCGACTTTGCAGCTAAAGCCGCTGGCAACCAACCTGCCTGTGGTTTCATCTCGGCGATAACTGGCGATTGTGTGTGAATGTTGGCTAGCAACCAACAACCAATCTCCATCCGCAGACAAAGTGAAGTCACGCGGGAATTGGCCACCGACATCAAATGCGGCAATCCATTGCGGTTGTGGCTGGCATAGTTCAAAAAGAACGATTTTATTTTGCTCTCGGCAGGAAGCATAGAGAAAACGTTCATCGGGCGACAACTTAATCGCCGCAGCCGCTCCACTTTTCGCCTCATTCGGCAAGAGATCGCACTCAGCCTCTATTTGCCATTGCGTCCCGGAAAATACTAAGGTGACCAAAGTCTCCGACAATTCACAGACCACAAAAGCTCGGGTTTCTGCGTGATTAAACACCACATGGCGCGGCCCACTCCCCGCAGGCATCTCTACAGTTTGCGCCAATGAAAATGCCTGATTATCACTGTTGATGGCGAAAAAATGAATTGCATCACTCCCTAAATCGACCACAACCAGTTGCGACGACTGTTTAAGGAAAACCACCTGATGAGCGTGAGGTGAGGTTTGGCGCTCTGCATTTGGCCCCTGACCATTAATCCATAGATCAGCAATGCATGACTCAGGTTTGCCAGTGTCGTCCAAACGAACAATGTTCACATTACCCGACCCATAATGCGCCACGGCGCAATAGCGCTGCTTGGCATCAATAGCAAGATGACATGCATAGCTACCCGACAGTGGCACTTGAGAAACAGAGCCCTTGTTAATGTGTATTAATTGTGGGTTGTCGCTCGCTTCTACCTCATTAAAAGTGTAAAAGCCCTTGGTGGTTTCAAGAAGGTAGGAAGGGTTACGCGTCGCCATCACCTCTTGCAAAACACTAAGTTCACCCGTGATGGTGTTAAGCTCAATCAGCTCAACGCCGTTACTACTGCTTGGTGCATCCGTATAAGTACCAATGTAAAAACGCGCGGCAGTGTGTGTGCTCATTTTCCACCTATCATCAAAAATAAAACACTATACCCAAATTTCACCTTAATCTGGGATAATTTAATTAAGCTGCCTGTGTGGCAGTGATGAAAACCGCCATACAGTCCAAACTTAAATCCAATCGGGCGATTGCGGAACATAATCAATGAACAACATGCTCGGAATAATGTTTATTTTTCCTAGAGGATAAAATCCATCTTCGCTGTTAAATAATTTTCCGCGATAACGTTGCGTGGGTTTTTCGTCTAATACTGATTTGGTATGTCATAGATACAACAAAGCCCGCACGTGGCAGGCTTTGTTTGAATTTGGTGGGTCTTATTGGATTCGAACCAACGACCTTCTGGATGTCGACCAGACGCTCTAACCAACTGAGCTAAAGACCCAAATTTTTGTTCTTGAGCATGATACATGCAACTGAAATGGTGCGTCCGAGTGAACTCGAATCACCGACCCCCACCATGTCAAGGTGGTGCTCTAACCAACTGAGCTACGGACGCATATCTTCAGAACGGAGTGGATATTAACGGCTGTTTTTGCTGTGTGCAAGTCTATTTTCTTTGTTTTTGAGCCAGTTGGCTTATCTATCACCAGCTTGTCTGTTTTTTATTCACAACTCTGGGTTTAAGCACAATAACCGGATTAACAATAGATGTAAGCTGTCCAATTTATTTCATTGTATAAGTTATGTGAGATTATCCATTGATTCGGACCAATTATCTCGTACTATAAGCTTTATCAATATCTTCGATATGCAATACGGTGACGTAACATGGATGTGCGATTATTCAATCATTCTCATCATTTGAGAGCCTCTGTACTTTGTGGGTTAAGCTTACTGCTGACCGCTATTGCATTTTTCTTCGTCCTATTTAACGTTTTTTACACTTACAGCTACGGGCTAGCAGCATTAGAATTTGTCTTCATGTGTTACTCCTATTACGTTTACTTGATTGCAAAGCAACAAACACATTCAGCTACTCATATTCGTGTCTACGTTTATTTTCTAATCTTTATTATCAGCGCAGGGACTTTTATCCAGCCTTTAAGTAATGGTCTATTTTTATGGACCACGTTTTTCCCAGTACTTTTTTACCTATTGCTAGGGGTTAAGCATGGCCGCCTCGCTACGGGCATCGCACTCATTCCGCAACTGTTCAACATTTATTATCAAGCCTTATGGAATGAAGCTTATGATCCAATCCCGTTGATGATCAATCTGCTTCTTTGCTACTGCGGAATTTGGACAGTGGCTCATATTTTTGAATCTAGCCGTAAAAAAACCGAAAACTCACTACGCTATCTTGCTTCTCGTGATGCGTTGACGGGCTCTCACAATCGTTTAGCACTCACTCATGCCTTCGCTCACTTTGTGCAAAATAAGGTAGATACCACTTTATGTCTTCTGGTGATTGACCTTGATTATTTTAAGCAAGTCAATGACACCCATGGGCATGATGCCGGTGATAAGGTGCTGATCGATACGGCGCAGGTAATGTCTCAAATTGTGGGCGACGATAACCTCTACCGTATCGGCGGGGAGGAGTTTTGTGTGACTTTGTTTAATAACAGTATCGCGCAAGCCGAACATGTGGGAGAAAAATTACGCGAAGCGATTAATCAACATTTGTACGCTTATGGCTCGAAGCGAATCCAACTGACCTTAAGTGTCGGTATTTGTGAATACTATGAAGGTGACAAGTTGGATGTACTACTGAAATTAGCCGATGTTGAGCTTTATAAAGCGAAGAAAAATGGACGTAACCAAGTTCGTATTTGCCAAGTCAATGACAGCAAAAATGATGCGACACTTTGGGCTTCTCAGAGTTCTTGATCCTCTCCGACTTCATACACAACATTATAATTTTCAGTATAGGTACACTGTGGTTGACGGCTACACGTAAAGAATCGTCGGCCTTTGAATTCGCCTTGGCTGGCAATTTTTATCACCATTGGGCTGCCACATTTTTTGCAAAAACGCACTTCTTTATCGGTTTCGATCAAATCAATATGCGCGGCCAGTAACCTTCTTAGCTTACTCACTTGATAGCTGTGTTTGATGTTCGCACCAATCAATGGAATGTTGGCAGACTTACACACATGCATCAGCAATTTTTCACGCTCTACCTTGCCTTTATGCAGTTCTTTTCCGTTATCCAATTCGATGATGACTCGCGGCTCTAAGGTTCTTGCATCACACACCACAAAATCAAAATAGTTTTTGGCGATTCGGTTATTGGCGATGAACCACTGCTTTTTATTCAAGTTCACCGCTGGGGTAACCACGTTGGCCATTGAAACTTTAGCCAACACCACACCGTGTTCCCCTACTGCAGCTTTCAGCGCGTTATGAAAGGCGCCTTCCGACATATTGAGTAACGCCCCTTTCTTCTTATAAGCGTAATCTTTGGTATCGTCGTGTTTGATCACGTACTTTTGGATAAAGACAAAAAACAGCACCAGCAGTGCAACAATGATAAAAATGTTGGTCATACGATAAAAACCATGTTGAAGTAATTAGCTAACTCGCTAATTAATAAACGAAGTACCGCCCAAAGGCCAGTTTATTACTATGGATTTGTTGAAGAGGGTGACCTAATCCACATGGCCGCAGGCTCTCTTGTAAGCTGAATCTAGAATGTGTACCAGAGTGTCATTCAGGTTGATAAGCTACGCCAATGAGTGAAATGTCGCAACTTGTGTTTTCTGTCAATGGACAATGACCAAACGAGAGGCTCATTAATGAGAGCCTTAGTAGGAGAAAGAAAGAAAGAAAGAAAAAGCTCGCCGCAGCGAGCTTTTATTGCTTTAACGATTAATCCAGTCGAAGTAAGCGACCAGTTAAAGCCGGAACGATGATTGTCGTTGTACCGATTTGCGTGGCGATCGTCTCTTCAGTCATTAAATCCTTCAATTGAGTCGCAGCTTTTACGCTTCCCATATCAAGAGATAAGACCCGCTCGGAGGTGCTGGTGTTAAGCACATAGAGGATCTGCTCATCACCGTACACTTTAAGATCCGCGTACAAACTCTCGTCAATCCACACATTACGCCGCTTCCCTTTAGCCAGTGACGGGTATTGGCTGCGCAGTAGCATTAATTGACTGACGCTGTTTTTCAGCGCTTGCTGTTGTGGTGACAAGCTTGAACCATCTACTTTGCCACTAGAACGAGCAACGTGATCATCACACAAACCAACAGCGGCACAATTTTGTGTCACTTGCGCTGCAAAGTTTTCGACTTCATCCCCAATCTCTTCACCATAGTAAAGCGTGATTGGCCCAGAATAAGCAGAAAGAAAACTGAACGCGGCAAGATGTCGCGCATAATAATCACCTAAATTACCTCGTTGGATCAGGTCACCAAAGCGAACCAAATCATGATTACCTAACATTAGATTTGGCATGGCGTGATAAGGCGATTTCGCTCGGTTATTCCAACTGGCTTCTAGACTCAGAGCGCTACCGCTTGCACCAGATTCTTCCACTGCTAGTGCTTGCATCACACCATAGCGTAAAGGAAAGTTGAAGGCTGAGGAGAGCGCTGGGTTTGCATCACTGCCATACGCAGTTAGGGTAATGTCATCAGCCCCTTGCCACACTTCACCGACCATATAGCCTAATGTACCCCATGATTTCCCTGCATTGAGGTTATCTTGCGATGCTTGTTCAACCGCCGCGCGCAGCGAACGCCAACTCTCAAGCGGGACTTGATACGCTTGATCTAAACGCCAACCATCAATGCCAAACTCACGGATCCAGTAAGTAGCGACTTCAGTGAAAAATGCTTCACTCGCTTGGCTAGGATAAGTGACCAACTTACCCGGATAACCACTTTCTCCGTCATGAAGCTGAGGCAAATTGCCGCTCGGTGACGCTTTCACGCCAACAGAGCTGGTGTGGCCAAATACGCCATCCAATAACACGTACAGCCCTTTGTCATGCGCACGATCAATCAGCTCTTTTAGTTTAGCGTTGCTGCCAAAGTTAGGATCTACGTTGAAATAATCACACGCAAAATAGCCAGTAGCATCAAGCTTATCATCGCCATTTTGACCCGCACAGGAATCAAATACTGGCGTTAACCACAACGCATTAACGTTCAAGCTAGCAATATAATCCAAGCTATTAATGATGCCTTGCAAATCACCACGGTGATGCGAGTTGCCGTAACCAACGCCGTAATCAGCGTTTGAATCTCCATCAACAAAGGATTCCACCATCACTTGATAAATTCGCAAATCGCAAGCGGGGTTATTGTCTTGATAACACGCGTAGTCAACACCCGTATCCACAACGCCAACCACCAGTTGCGATGTGTTGGATGCATCCAGTGTGAACTTCCAAACACCTTGCTCTGTTACGGTAAGCTTGATATTGCCATTTCCTGCATTTTCCAATATCGCGGAACCGCTAGCTATATTAAAGCCACCAAAACCAAGGTTTAGTGTGCTCCAATCTTCAGAAGCAATTTTGAATTCATACACTCCGGGAGTCAGATAACCTTCAAACGTGTAGAGACCATTTTGCTGATAGGATAATGGATTTGAAACTCCCCAACCGTTCATCGAACCACGCACGTACACCGTGGTTGAACCATAAGGTGCAACATCAATTGGTGGCGCATCAATGCTTAATCCAGCACCCTGATCGCCCTGCTGCGGCATTACAAACACTGCCGCCGTTAAGGCTGGAACGGTAAAGCGGCCATTGTTAAACTGGCTCTCTTTGACGCGCACATCTTGTGCTGTGCGTAAAACAGGATGTAATTCAAAGCGCTGCGCGTTCGGAATAACCACACTTTGCTCAACGCTATTGGCGTTGATGGCGACAACGATGGCCTCAACGTTAAAGTCGAGATCCGTTCCAGCTGAAACACCATCATTCACCGACATAACAATCATGCCAGGCTGTGCATTTGGCCCCGTATTATGGAAACGAACACGATTTAACACTTCTTGCTCAGAGATGAGCTTGAGCAACGGTGTTTGCGCACGAATCGCCAGCAAGGCTTTGAAGGCATTATCTGTCCATGCGATATCTTGCGCGGAAGCTACCGTATTGGGGTTGGCTATCACACGTTGAATCGCATTCCAGTTGGCTTGATCTTTATCTGCTCTTGGCAAGCCGACATTCCAGTTGTTGGTCTGCTTGCTAAAGTCAACACGGTTGTACCAATCACCACTGTCGTAACTGTCGCGCGCCATCGATTTTGAGCGAAGAAGTTCTGACCCCATATGGAAGAAAGGAACACCTTGCCCAAGCATTACTGGCGCAAGACCAATGATCTGCATGCGCGCTCTATCTGCTGAGCTGGTTTCTGCTTTTGCTTTATATTGGTTGAAATCCCACAGGGTTTGATTGTCGTGTTTAGAGACGTAGTTAATCGACTCTTGTGGGTCAAGTGTATAGGCCGCGCCTTGACCACCGTATTGGAAATCACGGCCAAGCACTGTCATGCCGCTGGCGGTTTGCAATGGATAGGCTTGTAAATTGCCAGCCATGCCATAGCGAATTAAGTCCATTTTCGATTTCAGCTCATCACTAAAACGATCACCTGCATTAGCAAAACCCGGAGTAGTTAATAACGCCTCACCGCTATCAAATGGACCACCGCCACGCACACCGTCACGTAAGCGGTCGTTATAAGTCCCTATCCCCGTTCCAGCCATTGGCCATTGCGTAGCATTTTCGCCTCTGGCACCGTTGGCGACTTCACCAAAGTTCCAGCCTTCACCATAGAACCAAGTGTCAGGATCAACCGTTTTCGCCGCCTCATAAATCTTGAGCATGCTTGATTTCATCAAGTGTCCCATCAGATCGAAGCGGAAACCGTCGATTTTGTAATCTTGCGCCCACATCGTGACGCTATCGGCCACCAGTTTCTCGAACATACGGTTTTCTGAAGCGGTATTGTCACAGCAGCTAGAATTTTCAACCGCACCTGTGATGGGGTTCAAGCGGTGGTAATAACCGGGCACGGTTTTATCCAGTACTGATTTGTCATACAAACCTGACGAATAGGTATGGTTGTAGACCACATCTTGCACGACTCGAAAACCAAGCTGATGCAGTTTTTGCACCATCTGGCGGTACTCTTTCACCCGTGACACACCATCACTTTGCACCGCATAACTGCCCTCTGGCGCGCTGTAATGGAATGGATCATAACCCCAGTTGAAGCTGTCAAGCGGCCGCACATCCGCAAGTAATGCTTGTGCTTGCGGTGTATTCGGGTCGGTTTTTTCCAACAAAGAAAGTATGGTCGCGCTCATCGACGTACCATCAGAACAGAGCGAGGCTTGCGGGTTAATACCACACAGTTTTGCGACCGTATCATTAAGATCGACCCGCTTTTGCTCATCTTCCGGAATCGACGCTAAATCATAGCTTGGCAGTAAGTGAATGGTGGTTAAACCCGCTTGTTTTAAACTTTTCAGGTGCGCAACACTGTCACGTTCTTCTTCCAAGAAGGCGAGGTACTTACCGTTGTATTCCGCTGTTCCTTTGCTATCACTGTTGCTGAAGTCACGAATGTGTACTTCATAAAGAATGTTATCTTCAGGATGACTCAATTCAGGAATAATTTGAGTATCCCAATCGTCCGGTTTTGACTCTGCTGCGGTTAAGTCTACTAATTGAGAATAAAGGCTGGATGTGCTGAGCGATTGCGAATACGGGTCGGTCGTCGTCATCCATTCAAGTTGCGCCGTTTTAGGATGGTAGGCCTGCACGCGGTAACGATAAAAACTGTTTTTCAGCGAGCGCTCACCTTGATAGTGCCAAACTCCGGTGTTTGGATCTTCAACCATCGGCTGAGGGGAGGTACTGCGAAGGGTTTTATCTTGATCATACAGATACAACTCCACTTGCTGCGCGGTCGGAGCCCATAGCGCAAAATGCGCGCTATCACCGTCTATCCAAGCGCCAAGTTTCGCTTCATCGGCATCATCGCTGCCAGCCGTGTAAAGATTATCGACTATTCCTGGGATCTGTACTTTTGTTGCAACCAGTACTTTACCTTCAGCATCTCTCGCCACTGTCAGTAGCTGAGTTTTCAGCAGCGCTTTAGCTTGTTCATTGCTCACATCCAATGTGAAGGCGGTACGACCCGCTAAATGTGGGAAATGCGCATTATTGGTCACGCCTGACAAGGCTAATGGGTAATGAATGAATTGTTCAGGATGGGCGATATCACCATTGCCTTGCGCGCGGCTCCAAAGCTCATAGCTTGCCGCTTCGCTGTGATCGAACCACGCCAGTTGATTTACCGCAAGCCAATGTGCAGCTGCGCCCTCAATGGCAACTTGAATTTGCTCATTCGGAGAGTAGTTCAATACCGCACTACCATGGCGCGTATAAAGCGTATTGCCTTTGACAAAATCCAGCACTAAATCATCGCCGCCCAGCGCTTTATCATTGCCACTGTGCACAATAAAATTCATGCAGTTGCCATGTTCTGCTTTAAGTGGAATGCTATATATCGCTCCATAAATCGGGTCGATTTCTGAGGCTAAGTAAGGATTTCCCCAATCCACACCATTAAGCGCAGATTCAGAAACAGAATCACAGCTACCGTTGTTCCAAAGGTGTAGTCCCCAGCCGTCATAATTATTGTCATCACGCAGGTAGTAAATGATCGCTTCTTGATAAGTTGGGGTCGGCTCGGTTGTCGAGTTATCCGCCTGTTTCGGTTGTGGATCAATGCTGTCGGGGATGCCATCACCGTCATCGTCGCTTGAGGCAAAATCCCCTAGCCCATCGTTATTGGTATCAAGGCTTTCTAAGCGATCTCGTGGGAATACATCCTGCGCGTTGCTCACGCCGTCACCATCAATATCGTCATCTTCGCTATCGGCAATACCGTCACTATCAAGATCAGCAGGAACGCTTGAAACATCATTGGCGTCCGTTCCTAAACGCGCTTCATCGGCGTTGCTCCACCCATCACCATCAATATCATCATCTTCGACATCCGCTATGCCATCGCCATCGAGATCGGCAGCAAAGCTTAAGGCGTCATAAGGGTCAGTCCCTAATCGCCATTCAGTTTCATCAGGCCAGCCATCGTTGTCATCGTCTAGGTCTGCGTGATCGCCAATGCCATCATTATCGGAGTCAATACTCTCTTGAATGTCATAAGGAAAGTGGTCAATCAAATCGGCTACGCCATCTCTATCGCTATCAAAGCCAATAACAGGCTCACCATGTTCAAGCATCAGTGTTTTATCGCGAATATCGCTCTTTTCTCGCTGCGCTTTTTTGATCTCATCGCCAAACAGTTTACTGGCTTTTTTCAAGGTATTGGCCAATTCAGGCAAGCTGGAGTCATCGATAGTAGCAGGTAGCAGTTGCGCTAGCGCTTTAGCAGATTGAGCAACCAAGATGTGGTTATCGACATAATCCGCTTTGACATCCAAAGTTGGAATACGCAGCGCCTTTTTCAGCTCAGCCAACGCTTTACTCTCTCGCTTACCATTTTGCATCTGCACGCTGAGGTAAGTCGTAAAAGGGCTGATCACCGGATAATTTGCTGGCGCCATCATTAAATAATTGCGCGCCGCTTTGACGGTGGGAATATCTTGGTCAACGGTTTTACCCTTGATAGCAGAAGCCATCAGATAATAATTTTTTACGTCACCACGCAGCCCCGCCACGTTAATTTTTGCGATACCTTTTTGGTCGGTATACGCTTGAGGTTCGTTTTGTTCAAATTGACGATTGCCGTTCACATCCAGCCAAACTTGGGCATTGGTTAAATACCCATCCATGACTTGAACGTCTAACGAGTCATTACAACCCGCTAGCATACCAATTGAAGCAAACGCTAAAGTCATTCTCGTTAGGTTTGTTTTCATTGTTGTAATCCGTTTTATAACGTTAGTGCTCGTCCTGCTCTCACTGCTAGCAGAAAACCTATAAATCAGTAGACATATGCCTATATCTACCTAAGCTAACGTTATAATTTTGACACCGCCAATTACCTCCCCCTTGCAATTTTGCTCTCAGGGCGTAGAGCCAAGGGAGGAGAAGAAAAACACAGAGTTCACTCACGCTCAGGGTAAATGAGATGAAAGGAAAGCAGAGAGAGCAAGATAAAAACGTGATCGGAAAGACAAAGCGTAGAATGAAGCATGATAAAGTGTGAAAGAATATTACATTTTGACCAATCTAATAGAGTTTGATCTTAGTCCCATAGCTAAGGCCTGAACATAGAAAAATAGCCAAGCCTTGAACCTAAAAATAGCCTATTGAGGGATATCTAAATGAATGATGGTACGACTTTCAGGGTGCAGTGCTTCTAAACTGCTACGCCAATGTTTTTCAATCAATTTGTCCATTAAGCCACTGTTTTGAGCTTTGCGTAGGGCACGCTCAATGATCGGCTGATATCGCTTTGTCTCTTGGCTAAGATAAAAAATGAAATCGTTTTGATATTGCAATATCAAGCGCTGTTCAATGGCCAGATACGGAAGTGACTTAGCTTCATCGGAAATTTCATTCATGCCTCTTGGAAAATAGTGAATCGGCCCTTCTGCAGATAATTTTTGATAGAGATTTCGCCATTCACCGTCTTGTTGATACACTTTTAAGCTATTATTGCGCCAGACCTCAACATCATACCAATTAACGCCTAACCCAGCGGTTAATCCCGACTTTTGTAAATCATTAAGCGAATGAATAGTATCAAACGTTCGTTGTAATTGAGGTGGAATCAACAAAATACGTTTACCAATCAGTCCTTTGGTCAATGGAACATTTATGCCAGCATAACGCTCATCTCGTTCTTGAGTTTGTAAAAACCACATCAGTGATAATTGATTATTTTCAAGCATTTTACTAATTCGTTTTTGAGGTACATGGTCCGGTGTAATAATTATATTAACCTTCACACCCTGCTCCTCAAGCGATTTTTGCAATAGCTCATGATAATAAACATGGGTATTATTTTGTAGTGTTGGCAAATGTAAGGTTAACGATATTTCTGATGCAAATGCTTGGGTGTGTAAAGCAATAGAGCCCAAGAAAATCAGCATAGTAATTCGCATATTACTTGTTCGCTTCATACTGCCTACCTCCAAAATATTTTCCTATCTAAACTATAGCCCCTTTGATTGGTTTATGTGCGGTGGCATTCGATTGCAAATAAAAGATGTGGCTGGTGATAAGTAAAGGAGAGCCTCATATGAGGTTCTCCTTTACTGACTAAAGATAGGCCACTCTAAAATCAAGCAAATACATATTTATCCATCAGGGTGACCATTTTGCCAATTTCGGGTTTGGTCAAGGTATCATCAGCACCCAGTGCTAATGCTTTGGCTCGGTTATCATCACTCATGATCGAGGAGAACATCACTATCGGCGTTGTTTTATAAGTTTCGCTGTCACGCAAGCGCTTCAACAAGTGCATACCATCCATGCGCGGCATTTCTACATCCGTTACGATCGCATTCACTAACTCTGTCACGGGTACGTTTTCGGACTTGGCTACTTTTTCAATTTCCATCAATTTCTCATAGGCTTCACCACCGTCTTTACACGCAATAATGTTGTAGCCTGCAGAGCTTAATGTGTCTTGTATTAAACTGCGGATAAACGCCGAATCATCCACCACCATGATGGTTTTCGCATTACGTTTGCTGATCATTTTTTGGTTGAGGTCGACCGATCTGTCCACCGTGACATCGTATTTTTCCATACTCAATTCAGGGTTGATGTCAGCGATGATTTTCTCAAAATCCAAAATCATGATCAGGTTGCCATCTTTGCGAACAACCGCCACGACGCAATCTTGCTCACCCGCTTCTAAAAACTGACTCGGCGATTCAACATCGTTCCAAGAAATACGGTGAATACGACTAATGCTGTCAATCAAAAAGCCATTGGTCATGCGGTTAAAATCCGTCACGATAACAAACTTTCGATCAAGGCTTGGATTAGTAGGCACACCAAGCCAACCGGCAAGATCAACTAACGGAGTCAGTACATCACGTGACGAAAATACACCGATCATATGCGGCTGAGCATTGGGATAATCGGTGGTATCAGGAACTTGTATCACTTCCCTAACTTTCGCAACGTTAATGCCGTAATAGCAGGTTTTCGTGCGTCCATCTGGCAGTACCTTTTCTAAATGGAACTCAATAATCTCAAGTTCGTTGGTACCACTCTCTGTCAAAATTGTACTACTTGGGTTGCTCATACTGGTCACTAATCTTAAGAATGGTTATTGGTATTTGTTTAATATGGCTTGATATCGATTAACACCGTCTTCATTAACCGTGTTCTTTACTTTATCAATACCCATTTGTAAATCGTCTAATAGTGTTTGGTCTATATTTTTATTAAAAGCATAGTAAAGTAATCCCTGCTTTAACACATAAAGTGTTTCAAATTGATCGGGGGCATATCCTGCTTGCTTTATCCACCAATGAGCTGACCGCTCATCGTATGCAATCAAATCAATACGCTTTTTCACTAATTGTTCTGCCAGCATAGTAACATCTGTTGCTTCTTGCATTGAGTCTCTCGGAACACCATATTGCAACAGCATTTGTTCGCCGACGTCATCTTTTATCACCCCGATTTTATAGGAGGTAATTTCTAAAGGATCCCCAAGTTTGATATTACTGCCTTTACGTGCAATTACCGAAACTTTGATGTCATCAATTGGGCCTACCCAATGAAATAATTCCTCTCTGTGTGACGTCCTTGTTGTCGAGAAAAGTACTCCGTCTTTTTTCAAGATGGCGGAGCGGTAAGAACGAGCCCACGGTTGCAATACGATCTGGCTCAATAATACGTCATGTCCTGAGAATTTAGCGGCTTCTTGAAGTAAATCAACCGAAATTCCAGTGATTTTGCCCTGATTCATAAAATTAAAAGGGGGATAGGCCTCTGTATAATACGTTAGTGTTTCAAGACTAGCGGGATAAGCAGGTGATGATGCCAACACACTGATTAGCCACATAGGTAGAATAGTACGCAGATATTTGATTACGTTCATCCTCTCTCCTACATGATGTTATCTGCCTTTTGTCCTTAAACTTTAGATGGGGTTTGAAACGCCGTCTAGTTGATCGCAAGCATTCATCATCAACAATACGAACGACGTGATTAAATAGCATTAAATTTCATGCGGTTAACCCATTAAATCTCTCGGCCTAACGTACAACTTTTTTATAGCAACGCTCCGGGCGACCAACCGTGCCGTAATTTAAGTCGGCGGTTAGCTCACCACTGCTGATTAAATATTCCAGATAACGCCTTGCCGTGGTTCGACTTGCACCAATTTTTTCTCCCGCTTCGTCCGCGGTCAAACTGCATGGTGTGTTAAAAAGATGGCGTATTTTGTCTAGCGTAACCCCATCAATTCCTTTAGGAAGACGCAGATGAGTGGGAAGCTCACTGGTATTGGCTGTCAACATTTTATCAACTACGTTTTGGTCAACATCAGCCACGGAACCCAGCTCTAATTGTTGGGTTTGGTATTTCTTCAATGCCGATTCAAGACGGGGAAACATGACTGGCTTGAGCAAGTAATCAACTACGCCACCACGCATTGCCTGTTGTAGCGTCTCAACATCGCGCGCTGCAGTAATCAAAATTACATCACAGCCTTGGTTGTTGCCTCGAACTTTCTGTAAGAGATCGAGCCCCGTACCATCCGGTAGATAAACATCCAGCAATACTAAATCGGGTTTGAGGATATCTAACTGCAATTGGGCATCGGCGTGAGTCGTTGCAATGCCAATGACTTCAAATCCCTCAATTTGTGTCAGGTAACGATGATGTAATTGCGCAATCGCGATATCATCTTCAATGATCATGACACGGGTATTCATACTTGTTCTTCCTTAGGCAGATAAACAGTAACTCTTGTTCCAACATCTTGATTACTTTTCATTTCTAGCTGCCCTTGATAGCGATCAGCTAACTGTTTTACCAGGTGTAAACCCACACCTCGGTTATGTTTTGCTTTGCTAGAGACTCCCTTTTGCCATAATTGCTGTGGCGACATTTGTTCGGGTAAACCACACCCTTTATCATCCACTTCAAGAATAATTTCGGCACCATAATCGCTGAGTGACACTTCAATGATGCGTCGTTCTTGTGTCACCCGTTTTTCATTGCGGATCATCGTGAGTGTCGCATCAAATGCATTGTCAATCAGGTTACCCAAGATAGTGACGATATCTTCGGCATTGATACGCTGCGGCAAAGGTTCTAGACGCGATCCCTCTTCAACGACTAACTCCAAACCAAGTTCACGAGCCCGCTCAGTTTTACCCAGCAGCATTCCGGCAATGAGTGGATCTCTAACTGTCTCGCGTAGAAATTCAATAAGCGATTGGTAATGAGCCGTTTCTTGGCCGATTAAATGCTGAACCGCTTCCAGCTCTCCCATCTGTACAAGCCCACTGATGGTGTTGAGTTTGTTGCGATGTTCGTGAGTTTGAGAGCGCAGCATTTCAGCATACTCTTTGGTTTGAGAGAGTTGCTCGGTTAACTCGTTGATTTCATCTCGGAGGCGGAAGCTGGACACCGCCCCAACCACTTTACCGTCAACAATAATCGGACTTCGATTGGCGATCAGACGCTGTTGACTGAGGTACAGCTCGATGTCGTGATCAGGCGTGCCACTTTCAATAACACTCATGAGATCACTTTCAGGTAGAAACAGAGAAAGTGGTTGATTCAGTGCTTTCTCTCGGTTAATCGCCAAAATCTCACACGCACTTTTATTAATGGAACGAAGAATACCCGCCTCATCAATACTTAAAATGCCTTCCTTTAAGGTACTCATGGTGACATCGAGTTCGACATACAATCGGCCAATCTCTTCTGGTTCAAAACCGAGTATCGCTTTCTGAAAACGGCGTGAGGCGTAGCTGGAAAGTACAGCATTCGCCAGCACTACCAGCAGTGCCATCCCAATTAGATAGATGAGAAAAGGTTCAATTTTATCTTGTAGTCGTTCTATTAAGTAACCAACTGACACCACACCAACGATTTGTCCTTGGGCATTTTTTACCGCCGATTTTCCACGCACGGATTTACCCAATGAACCCTGAGCAAAAGAAACGTATGACTCACCATGTAGCAAAGCTTGATCATTATCTCCCCCTTTCATGGGCAGACCAATTCGTTCATCAACAGGATGGACTAAGCGGATCCCATGTTGATCGCCGATAACAATGAAGGTTGCACCGATTAATTTTGTTAACTCTCGATAACGCTGTTGATGATCCACCCCACTACCAGATTCAAGCATATCGACCACTGATGGAGTTTGAGCAAGAAATGAAGCAACCCCTAAGGCCTTTAAGCCCATCTCTTCTTCTTGAGAATGTTTGATGTACACAAAACCAGCGGCAACTAACAGCAGTAATTCAATCAACCCTGAAAGGGTCATTATGATCAGCATACGCTTACGAAAACTGATACTACTCCACACCATAAATCCCTCTTTAACTCTGCATACAAGCTAACACTTATTTAACATTTGAGCGAAGAGAGAAACGAATAACTGTGAACAATACTACGCATTCCACGCACCATTTTGGTTCGTTTTATTGCAATCTATTTCGAAGACTTGCCAAGCAGAATATGCACAAGGTTTTATAAAAAATTATCATGGTTATTTCGTGATCTATATCACGCCTATTTTAGAAAAATTTTATCTTATAATGCCAAAGCATTTGTATACTAATTGTGCAGTGAAGAAGATGATGAGGAAACCTCACAAAAAGATAGCCCTATAATAACCATACCAATTGCTATCGATTCCATTCATAACATTGTCAGAAGGACACTTACAATGAAACGCGATGCCTTTGGAATTTGCCTTTCCCGAGATATGCTGTTTAACCATTTACAGTCAACCTTTACTCATGTTCGGGCTTATGAAGAAATAGCGACTGAGTCAAATGATGACCTGAGAGTGCTGCTCGCTTTCCCGCAGATGTCGGGTAAAGACTTGCTGACCACGATGCAAGGCAGTACAAACGTGAGAGGTAGTAAAAAATTGGTTTGGCGGGCCGATTATCTCTGCCCTTCTTACCATAAGTATTAAATTTAAATATTGAATTTTGATGGTATGCGCTTCATGCTAGCGCATATCACTTGCTGTTGTTTCGACATTTCAACTCATCTCACTGTTGACTTCCGCAGCAAAAAACTAGAGCATTAACTCTAATCATTATTACTCGAGCTTAGCATGAAAGCGAAAACACTCAGCCTATTCGTCTTTACTCTGCTTGGTGCAGCCCCTTCTTTCGCCGCGCCGATTTCCTTTCAACAAGCATGGGATCTTTTGCAACAGAGCAATAATTCACTTGCCGCTGGGCGGGCAAATGTCGAACGTTATCAGCATATTGAAAATTCCACAGACAGTCTCAATTTGCCTGCTGTTTCTATTGGTGCAAACTACACGCGTTTAGACCAAGATGTTACTTTGTCAGGAAAGCAGATATTCGATAGCACTGGGCAATCTATCCCATCATCTTTGGAGCCAGTTTTAGGACCTATACTCGCCAGTGCAGGCTCCATCACATCAACCATCACCGAACGTGATATTTTCAGTTCTTCGATTCGCGCTATTTGGCCCATTTTTACAGGCGGACGGATCAGCGCCGCACAAGCCGCTGCGGAAGGTAAAAAAGAAGAAGCACAAAGCCAGCTCGCAATGGAAACACAAGCGCGCTATGAAGACTTGAGCAAATATTACTTTAGTGTTCTTTTGGCAAAAGAGGTTTTAGTGACTCGCCAAGCCGTTGAGCAAGGGTTAACCAAGCACCGTGATAATGCACTAAAGTTAGAGCAACAAGGACAAATTGCCCATGTGGAACGGCTACAAGCTGAAGCCTCATTAGATAAAGCAACGGTTGAACGCAAAAAAGCACAAAAAACCTTAGATATTGCCCAAAGCGCACTAACCCAAATTCTAGGTCAAACAGAAAAAGTCGAGCCAATTGGTTCACTGTTTGTCAATGACCGTTTACCGCCGCTCTCTGTTTTTGTGGAGCAAACGCTCAATACCTATCCGGGCTTGGCACTACTTGAAGCAAAAGAAAAGCAAGCAAGCAGCTTGATCAAAGCTGAAAAAGGCAAATACTATCCAGAAGTCTACCTTTACGGTGATTACAGCCTACATGAAGACGATTCGCTGGCCAGCCAAATGAAACCGGATTGGTTAGTGGGTGTTGGGGTCAACATTCCGTTAATTGAAACATCGGGTCGCAGCGATCAAGTCAAAGCAGCGCACAGCGCGGTCTCACAAGTACGTTACTTAAAGGCGCAAGCTAAGCAAGATTTGAGCGTGTTGGTGGAAAAAACCTATTTGGAAGCCGAACAAGCATTGGAAGAAGTGATGGGACTAAACTCAAGTCTCACACTGGCTAATGAAAACCTGAACCTGCGCCAAAAGGCATTCAGTCAGGGTTTAGCAACGTCTTTAGATGTAGTGGATGCAGAGCTCTACCTTGCTAGTATAAAAACGCAACAGTCATTAGCCAGCTTCAACTACTTACTTTCTTTAAATAAGTTACTGGCATTGACCAGTGAAATGAATACTTTCCCTATCTACACACAATCAGCGATTTTGTTGCACTCATCAATGACTCACGAATCACCTGCTCAAAAGGATGCCTTATGAAAGCCGTAAAACCAACACTGATTGCTCTTGCTGCTGTGGTGGCGATCTCTTGGGTAGGCTATCGCTTTTACCAAGCATCTCAACCTAAACCTGTTCGCTTACAAGGTCAAATTGAATCTCAACAATACAGTATTTCCTCAAAAGTTCCCGGCCGTATTGATCAGGTACTGGTGCGCAAAGGCGATAGCGTTGAACGTGGCCAGCTCATTTTCACGCTGCACAGCCCTGAAATTGAAGCTAAATTAGATCAAGCGATTGCGGGTCAAAAAGCGGCGGGCGCACTGGCGAAAGAAGCAGAAACAGGCGCACGCGATCAGCAGATCCAAGCGGCAAAAGATCAATGGCTTAAAGCTAAAGCCGCAGCGGATTTAATGGAAAAAACCTATTTGCGTGTCAATAATCTTTACCGTGATGGTGTCGTCGCTGAGCAAAAGCGTGATGAAGCGAATACCCAATGGCAGGCAGCTAAATATACTGAAAGCGCCGCTTTTCAGATGTATCAAATGACCAAAGAAGGCGCACGCTCTGAAACTAAACTCGCTGCCGCGGAAAAAGAACGTATGGCTGCTGGTGCCGTAGCGGAAGTTGAAGCTTATGCCGCGGATACTAAAATTGAGAGTTGGTTTGACGGTGAAGTGTCCCAAGTACTGCTACAAAGCGGCGAACTGGCTCCACAGGGCTTCCCTGTCGTCACTGTCGTGGATACCCAAGACTCATGGGCGGTGCTCAACGTACGCGAAGATCAACTCAAGCATTTTACGAAAAACACAACATTTACGGCTTACTTACCTGCTTTAGAAGCCAAAGTAGAATTTATCGTTTCCCACATCGCAGTGATGGGTGATTTCGCCACATGGCGATCAACAGACGCCTCACAAGGGTTTGATTTACGCACCTTTGAAATAGAAGCTCGCCCTACCACACCTGTCGAAGGTTTGCGTATGGGAATGAGTTTAGTGGTTGAGCTATAAGCCTTATGTCAATTCAGGTTCGCCCTCAATGGCCTCTGCTGCGCCATGACCCTTGGCTATTGTCTAGCCTAAGCTGGATACCCATAGTATTGGCATTCAGTATTTGGTGGATTTTCTCACAAGGGATAGTGCGCGATCTGCCGATTGGCGTGGTCGATTTGTCTCACAGCCAATTGTCACGTCAATTGATAAGAGATTTCGATGCAACCTCGACCATGGCCGTCACGCACCAGTTCCAAGATGTCAATCAAGCTAAAACTGCGTTAATTGAAAGTGACATTTACGCGTACGTTATCATTCCGTATCAATTTGATAAATCAATATTTCGTGGTGAGCAACCACAAGTATCGACCTTCTTCAATAGCCAATACATTTTGGTTGGACGATTGATCAATTCTGCTATTGTTCAAGCACAAAGTACGTTCAATGCCCAAGTGGATGTCGTAAAAAACCTAGCGACTAGCCAACAAACCAAATTGAGTGCGATGGGGCGAGCCGTACCAATCAGGACACAGATTACGCCCCTGTTTAATCTCAATACAAACTATGCGCAATTTTTAGTCTCGGCGGTTGTACCCGCTCTTTGGCAAATCGTTGTCGTGGTCAGTACCATTATGATTTTGGCAGCAAACCATCGTCACTTTGGTTTGCAAACGTGGCTTGGAGAAAAGCCATTACGAATTTTAACGCTAACATTGATGCGTTATCTGCCGATTTTTATGCTGCAAGGGATTGGTTTTTTAATCTGGTTCTATCAAATATTAATGTGGCCAATGCACGGCAGTTTTGCTCTATTGATTATCGCACAACTTGCAATGACGCTCGCCTGCATGATCATGGGCTCACTCTTTTTCTTTCTAACACTCGATCCGGCAAGAGCGATGAGTTTTGCGGGCGCTTTTACCGCACCAAGTTTTGCGTTTATGGGCATTACGTTCCCAGTGACGGATATGAATACTCTAGCGCAGTGGTGGCGAAGCCTGCTACCAGTGAGTCATTACATTGAAGTGCAAGTAAGCCAAGTGAGTTATAACGCTGAACTGCTGTCATCACTGACGTATTTAGTGCCAATGCTGGGCTATGCATTGCCGCTGCTGCTCACTTTGATTCTTATCCGTAAACACAAGCAAGCCGAGCGAATCAACCATGACTGAAACTACGCGATTCATTGCTCTACTTAAAGCAGAGCTAAAAGCGCTATTCACTAACCCTGTGGTGCTGTTGACTGTCTTTGGTGGCGTGGTTTTTTACTCCTTTTTATACCCTTTGCCTTATACGCAGCAAACTCCACGCGAGCAGACACTCTCGATTGTCAATCTCGATAAAAGCCAAGCCAGTTACCAACTAGAACGCATGGTTGACGCAACGCCACAAGTCAAAGTGATTCAACGAGACAGTACCATTGAAGATGCCAAGCAGGCTTTTCTTAACCGCAAAGTTAGCGGTATTTTAGTGATTCCTGAACATTTTTATAAAGACCTACTGCTTGGAAAAAGTCCAACACTGGCCTACGCTGGCGATGCCTCTTACTTTCTAGTGTACGGCACCATAGTTGAGGGCTTATCGCAAGCTGGTGGAACCTTAGCCGCGAAAAGTAAAGTGTCACGTTTAGTGATGGAAGGAGAACCGCTTTCTCTGGCCGCTCAGCACTATTCCGCCACAAGCATCAACTTAAAACCGACCTTTAACCCACGCATGGGTTATGTTGATTACGTTGTCCCAGCGGTGTTTGTCTTGATCTTACAACAAACCATGATCATGGCGGCAGGATTAATGGGCGGAACACAAAAGCACGGAAATGGCTACTGGAGCCATACCACACCGCTACGATTAATATTGGTACGCAGCATTGTCCTGGTTGCTGTTTATTACCTACTCAGCATGTACTACTTTGGTGCCAGTTTTACCTCACATGGTGTCAACACCCTCGCCAGTGCGGGGCATTTATTGCTACTTCTACTGCCTTTCTTACTGGCCTCTTGCCTATGCGGCATTTGGCTTGGTTCAGTTACACCGCGGCGAGAATTGGTGACGTTAGTGGTATTAATCAGCTCAATGCCACTGATTTTTTCAGCTGGTTTTATTTGGCCGTTAGAAGCAATTCCACGCCCTATCATTTGGATATCCAACCTCTTTCCAAGTACGCCTGCCATTCAGAGTTTTCTCAGTTTGAACCAAATGGGTGCATCATGGGATCAAATCAGCACTCAGTGGGGGATCTTGTGGGTGCAAGTGTTTGGTTGGGGAGCCCTTGCTTTTTACCAACTCCAGCGGAAGCGTTAATTAATCATTCCTGCCACTGCTGACGCATACGCTCAACAGTGGCATCATCGATACCATGAACATTCTGGTATTGCGCACGGCAAACATTAATCACTAAGGTTGCATGGTAACGTTTAGCCAACTGCCGGTAAGCTCGCATCTCCCACTGTCGAACAAAAGTATTCGCCACAACAACGTCCTCACCTTGCGCTAAACAGCGCTCCACTTGCTGTTGACACCACCGATGAGCTTGCTCGATTTTATCTGGCTGATAACAATAGCTGCCTTGCTCATTGATAAAATACATATCCGCTTCAAAATGCTTTGCATGTAGCGTCCTTGCTAAGGTGCTTTTGCCTGAGCCGGGTAATCCCCTGATCAAAGTTAAGGTTAGCGCCATGTGTATCCAACAGGTAAGTAAACGGATATCCAATAGTAACCAATTTCGCAGCAAGATTCATTTTGCTATCGACATCTGGTTTTGATTGAGTTAAGTTCGGCAGTATAGACGTCCAAAAATAGCTTAGGGAGAAAGCTGTGCCGATTAAGATCCCCGACCAACTGCCAGCCGGTGATGTACTGCGTCATGAGAACATTTTCGTGATGTCAGAAACACGTGCCGCCACTCAGGGCATTCGTCCATTGAAAGTTTTGATTTTGAATTTAATGCCGAAGAAAATCGAAACCGAGACTCAGTTTTTGCGCCTGTTATCCAATACTCCGCTGCAAGTGGATATTGAATTACTGAGAATTGATGAGCGCCCAAGTAAAAATACCCCCACTGAGCATTTGGAGAACTTTTACCGTCAATTTGAGATGGTAAAAAATCGCAACTTCGACGGGCTCATCATCACTGGAGCGCCTTTGGGGTTGGTTCAATTTGAAGATGTGATTTATTGGGAACACTTAAAAAGCGTGATGGAATGGGCTAAAAATCACGTCACTTCCACACTCTACGTTTGCTGGGCAGCGCAAGCGGGGCTAAAACTGCTCTACAATCTGCCCAAACGAACTCGCAAAGAAAAATTATCGGGCGTTTATCATCATGAAATCCACCATCCCTTTCATCCGATATTACGCGGCTTTGACGACACCTTTTTAGCGCCCCATTCTCGTTATGCTGATTTTTCACCAGAATACTTAGCCGAACATACGAATTTAGATATTCTCGCCACCTCCGATGTGGCGGGTGTGTACTTAGCCTCAACCAAAGACAAACGTAACGTGTTTGTCACAGGTCACCCTGAATACGACGCACATACACTGCATGGTGAATATATTCGAGATTTAGGTGAAGGGATGGAACCCGCAATCCCAGTCAACTACTACCCCAATGACAACCCAGATAATAAGCCAGTCGCCAGCTGGCGAAGCCACGGTCACTTGCTGTTTGCAAACTGGTTAAACTACTGTGTTTACCAACAAACACCTTACGACCTTGAACACTTTAGCGAAGATAAATTTACCAAAGACGATTAGTGTTTCATGCCTGATCATCTCAGTAATGAGGTGTTCAGGTTTTCATCAAACATAGTGCATACTGACTCAAACATAGTGCATACTGACTCGCATTCTTCTCTGCTCTTTCCCCCTCGATCTTCTGATTTCCTTATCATGCGTCTAAGCGATTTAGGAGCTGCAGACAATGAAAAAAGTACTGATGATATTGATAATGTTCACGTTACCGGCCTGTGTCACCGTGAACGAAAAGGGTGAGCCTGAAGTAAAAGCGGATCCGGTTGAAATGGCCGAATCTCGCATTGCGCTCGGCCTAGGCTATTTAGAAAATGGCAACATGAGCAAAGCGCGTGAGAATCTAGAAAAAGCCACACAACATGCGCCAACTTACTATCGATCGCAACTTGCGATGGCTCACTACTACGAAACTGTCGGTGAAACAGAGGCCGCACGTAAAACCTATCAAACCGCACTTCGCGCCCATCCCAAAAATGGCAATATTCTCAATAACTACGGCACATTTTTGTGCAAGCAGGGCGAATATCAAAAAGCCGATGAATATTTTAACCGCGCCATTGCTCAACCCTATTATTACCTTGTCCCAGCAAGCTATGAGAACGCAGCCTTTTGCGCGTTAAAATCTGGCGATAAAGAACAAGCGCGCTACTATTTTGCAAAAACATTAGACCATGACCCTAATCGAGCTCGTTCATTGCTGCAATTAGCTAAATTGGAAATTGACGCTCAACAATACACGCAAGCTCGCATCCGCTTGATGCAATTTAATCAGCGCTACGGTAACCAAAAAACATCGCTTCAATTATTGGTAGAGTTAGAGAAAAAGGCAGGAAATAAAGCGTTAGAGAAAAAATATCAAGCGGCGCTCGATACCTTTTCCTAACATCGTATTACTAGGGCAAGGGTTATTTGATATTGGTGGGTCTACCGTCTTTGCCACCATTACGGTCACGATAGTGGATACGGCGAAGACGTCTGACTTTCTGAGCGCGCTGAATTTTTTGATATTCGCGATAGATAATACGAATAAAAAACCCAAGCCCAATCATCGCAAGCAAAGCAAACAGATAAGCGAAGGGCTGGCAGATCCAGTCAGGTTGGCAAGGTAAATAAAGGTCAAAGTCCATACCTTACTCCTTCTATTGCTATCTCAACTCACTGACCAATATAGTCAATCAACGAAGTCAGCCTAGCACTTTGCCGCTAACCATTGTTTGCGTTGGCTGTCATTTTGGAAACTCCATGCGATGAATCGACTCACTTTTTGCCCTTGTTGCATTTCAACAACCTTCACCACTGCAGCACCCACTTTATCTAACTGTTTTTGCATCCAACGTACATTCTCTTTTTTAGAGATCAATGTGGTGAACCACAGCACTTGCTGAGCGTAGTGTTGACTTTCAAAGGCCATGTTTTTAACAAAGGCAGCTTCACCACCGGGGCACCATAACTCAGCTTTTTGTCCACCAAAGTTGAGCGTGACCGCCTTACTTCTGTTAGCGTCTTGCCCCGCAATTTCTTGACCTTTTTTGACTCGATTACGCTGTAAATTTTTCAACTTACGTTCGCTGCCTTGCTGCGCCTCTACTTGTGACGCGTGGAAAGGCGGGTTGCACGTGGTGAGATCGTAACGCTCATTTTCTTGAATAATCTGCTTAAAAATATGTTTTGCATCGCTCTGCAAACGGCATTCAATACGCCCATTGAGCGAAGCATTACCATTAACCACCAGATTGGCGGATTTAATAGAGATAGGATCAATATCGCTACCAACATAGCGCCAGCCGTACTCTGCCACGCCCACTATCGGATAAATACAGTTAGCTCCGACCCCAATATCAAGTGCTTGAACCTTTTCATGCTTGATGGATGGGCACTCATCTAGCAGCAGATCGGCCACGCGATGAATATAATCAGATCGACCAGGGATCGGCGGGCACAAATACCCAGCGGGAATATCCCAATGGGTCACATGATAATGATGTGCCAATAACGCTTTGTTGAGCATTTTCACCGCCATCGCATCGGAGAAATTGATGCTCGGTTCACCATTCGGGTTGCGAATAACAAAGGGCTTCAAAGCAGGCAGTGTATTAATCAGCGCGGGGAAATCGTATTGTCCTTGATGCTGATTACGAGGATGTAATCCCTGCTTTGCTTTTAACGCAGGTTTTTTATGGCTCGCTTCTGGTTGGCTTTTCTGCGGCTTCGCTTTGGCTGACATTACTGATCCTCTTTTAAATCGAGATACATCATAAATAATCGTGCATCAAACTCGAGCTGATGATAATTCGGTTCCATATGGCAACACAGTTGATAGAAAGCCTTGTTGTGCTCTTTCTCTTTGATGTGAGCCAGCTCATGTACCACTAGCATGCGCAACAGCGGCTCCGGTGCTTCTTTAAACATGCTCGCTATGCGGATCTCATTTTTAGATTTGATTTTCCCACCATGCACTTTGGCAACATAACTGTGCAACCCTAGTGCGTTATTGATAATGTGGATTTTATTGTCGTACACCACTTTACTGATCGGCGCCGTTTTCTTCATGTATTGATTTTTGAGATCAATCGCGTAGTTAAACAACGCTTTTTCACTTTGAATCGAATGGCGCTGTGGGTAACGTTGCTCAAACCAACTAACGAATTTACCGGCCGTGATCAACTGTTCAACTTGTGAAACGAGATGAGGCGGATAGTTTTGTATGTAACGAAAAGATGGATGCATAGCCCAGCAACTGACTCATAAAAAAGGCGCTAAGTGTAACTGAATCAAGCCTGCGTTTCATCTTTCCAATCACAAGGAGCAAGGCTTCGCATCCGAGAGAGTTGAAACTCAGCGCCTCGGTGGGTAAACTTGCCGCCCTTTATGTTCGGTTAATGAGTGAATTGGATGAAACGTATTGTGCTCTACGTCAAAGATAAATGCCCGCACTGTAAAGATGCTCAGCGCTATCTTGACGCCAAACAGATCCCCTACCGCTTATGTAACGCAAAAATGCAACGCGGCCGGAAGGAACTGGATGCGATCGGCGCGCGCAGTGTACCGGCTTTAAAAATTGGTGATCGAATTATGATTGGCTGGAACCCAAACAACTTTGAAAAAATCTATCAAAGTTAATCGAACGATACACATCGCCTCTTTCACACGTACTGTTTCACAAATTCAATAAAAGTACGGTCGGCATTAGACAAATAGCCCTCTTTGCGCCATGCGAGGGCTAAATCTAACCAGACTGGCGGTTCAAAAGGGATCGCTCGTACATCCGGTTCATGCTCCGTTACAAGCTCTAATAACGCAGTCACTGCGTACTCATGTTTGACAATACTTAAAATCATTGGCAACAGATTGGTTTCAAAAGAGAAATGTGCGCTGAGCTTATGCTCTTTACACACTTTATCAATGAAGTCGCGGTGGAAATAACCGGGCTTAAACATTACCAATTCATGCTCAAAAAAGGTCTTAAAATCTATCGATTCTCGTTGTGCTAACTCATGTTCTTTCCCCACTACCGCCACCATTTGCGATGATAAGAGGGGATCAACCTCTAAATCCGGGGGCAGATCATGATTGAGGATCACGCCAATATCTAGCTCACCACTGAGCAACATTTTTCTAATCGACTGAGTTCCCGCTTCTATCACCGTCATTTTTAGCAAGGGAAAGTGACTTTTAAAAGCCATTACAATTTCTGGAAAGAAATAGGATCCCATCATGCTCGGCGCGCCGAGCCTCACTTCGCCTTTGACGAGCCCTTTAAGCTCATCCATCGCCAATTGTGCATCTTCAAGTTGCTGCAAAATACGAGTGGCGTGTTCATATAACACTTGCCCTTCATGGGTCAGCGTCACTTTTCGCTCATCTCTTTTTAGCAAAACAACCCCTAATTGCTGCTCAAATTTTTTAATCGAAATACTGAGTGCTGGCTGCGCAATGTGCAGTTGCTGGGCTGCTAAAGTAAAGCTGCCGCATTGAACTACAGCCGAAAAATGTTTTAGATGGCGAGTATCCATAGCTTTATGGTTCCACAGAATCAAACGAAGCGATATTCGTCCAACGAGGTTTGGATATATTTTATATAT
>NZ_CAWPDB010000043.1:0-6130 GCF_963886625.1 Vibrio sp. V23_P3S9T160 | reverse complement strand
CTTCTATTCTGTTGCCCCACTATTGAACACGGTTGCACTATTTACAATATTGCAACATTTGTTCATTCTAGCTGCAGCCTAGGTTTGTGAATCTAATCAAAAATCTTTCAAATTGCTAATTTGAGAAAATACAAATCATTACCTACGCTTATAAACGGTTGATTTGTAAATGTGCGATTGCATGCAAATACAACTTGGAAAGCTACATAACAACATTTTTAGTACGTTGTATCAGGTGTCACCTGGTTTAACATGGATCATACAGGAAGGATACAAATGGCGAATAAACTCACTGTTCTTGCTTCTGTTGTAGCAGCTTCTACTGCCATGATGGCGACGACAGCTTCAGCAGCAGATAGCACTTTAGATAAAGTACTTTCGCAAGGTTTTATTACTTGTGGTGTGAGCACTGGTCTACCAGGCTTTTCCAACCCGAACTCAAAAGGGGAATGGGAAGGCATTGATGTTGAATATTGCCAGGCACTTGCCGCAGCAGTTCTTGGTGACAAATCGAAAGTAAAATATGTTCCACTCACAGCAAAAGAACGGTTTACCGCCCTACAATCAGGTGAAATCGATGTTCTTTCGCGCAATACAACCTGGACGCTCCAACGCGACGCAGCACTCGGCCTTAATTTTGTCGGCGTAAACTATTATGACGGTCAAGGGTTCATGGTGAAAAAAGACCTAGGAGTGAAAAGTGCAAAAGAGCTTGATGGGGCATCGGTTTGTGTCCAATCCGGTACAACTACTGAGTTGAACTTGGCGGACTACTTCCGCAACACAGGCATGAAATACAAACCTGTGGTATTCGATACAGCAGCGCAAACCTCAAAAGGTTTTGACGCGGGCCGTTGCGATGCTCTAACAACCGACCAATCTGGTTTGTATGCGCTACGTTTGAACTTAACTGATCCTAACGTCGCGGTTGTATTACCTGAAATCATTTCTAAAGAACCACTTGGGCCCGTTGTTCGTCAAGATGATGACAAGTGGTTTAACGTGGCGAAATGGACTCTCAATGCGATGGTTAACGCAGAAGAGTACGGTATTACCTCAAAAAATGCAGATGAAATGCTTAAATCTAGCGATCCTAATATCAAACGCATACTTGGCCTGGATGGTCCTAAAGGTAAAGGTTTGGGCATTCGCGATGATTGGGGATACCAAATTGTAAAACAAGTCGGTAACTATGGTGAAAGTTTTGAACGCACTGTAGGTAAAGGTTCTCCACTACAAATCGCACGAGGTGCAAATGCGTTGTGGAATGCTGGCGGCTTTATGTACGCTCCACCACTTCGTTAATAGTCACACAATCCCAAATAGGCGGTTTTAACCGCCTTTTTGGAAAAATGGATTTGAGGTTATAGTTGTATGAAACCTAATAAAACTATTGCGGCTAGCTCAGGAGCTCCCTCGGCTAAAAGCGCAAATTTGTTCTACAATCCTACTTTTCGTTCAGTCGCCTTTCAAATTATTGCTGTTCTCGTTCTGGTTTTTTTCTTTTACACCATTGTGACCAATGCACTTTCTAACTTAAGTTCTCGAGGCATTGCCACGGGGTTTGACTTCCTAGATCAAGAAGCTGGCTTTGGGATTGGCCTTACTTTGATCGAATACAATGAAACCTTTAGTTATGGGCGAACTTTTATCATAGGTTTACTCAATACCGCGCTAGTTTCTTTTTTAGGCGTTGTATTTGCCACTCTTTTAGGTTTCTTTATCGGTATTGCTCGTCTCTCTTCCAACTGGTTAGTCAGTCGACTTGCTGCTGTGTATATAGAAATCTTCCGTAATATTCCTTTATTACTGCAAATTTTCTTTTGGTATTTTGCCGTGTTACAGGCTCTACCATCGCCTAGGCAAAGCATGCAGTTAGGGGATTCTATTTTTCTCAATGTACGTGGTCTGTTCTTCCCCGCTCCCATTTTCGAAAGTGGCAGCACATTTATCTTTATTGCCTTTCTTGCTGGCTTACTAACCACCTTAATTATTGGCATTTGGGCTCGAAACAAACAGCGTTTAACAGGTCAGCAGACGCCTATGGGTAGAATTGCGGCTATCTTGTGCATCCTACTTCCTGTCATTGTGTACTTTGCTATGGGCCGTCCAGTGTCAGCAGAGTATCCACAACTGCAAGGGTTCAACTTCCAAGGTGGCATCAGTATTATCCCTGAGTTAGCCGCACTGCTGATTGCACTAAGTATTTATACGGCCGCATTTATTGCCGAAATTGTCCGTTCTGGCATTAATGCGGTGAGCCATGGTCAATCCGAAGCAGCAATGTCACTAGGATTATCTCGTTCAAAAACATTAAAACTCGTGGTCATTCCTCAAGCGCTGCGCATCATTATTCCACCACTCACCAGCCAATATCTGAACTTAACCAAAAACTCATCATTAGCGATGGCGATTGGCTACCCTGATTTGGTTTCTGTTTTTGCCGGCACAACGCTCAATCAAACGGGTCAAGCGATTGAAATTATTGCGATGACCATGGGTGTTTACCTCACTCTCAGTTTGACGACATCGGCATTAATGAATATCTATAACCGTAAAGTTGCTTTGGTGGAGAGATAAGATGAAAGTACATCAGTTTCAACCTAACTTGCCACCGCCAGCCAATACTGTTGGCTTCATTGGGTGGCTGCGCAAAAATCTTTTTAATAACGCACTCAATTCCATCGTTACACTGATTTTAGGGTATTTCGCCTTCTGGCTTGTTTGGCATACTGTCGATTGGGCGATTATTAATGCCGATTGGGTAGGCACACAACGTAGTGATTGCACTCGTGAGGGGGCGTGTTGGGTGTTTATTAGCGTACGCTGGGATCAGTTTATGTATGGATTTTATCCAGAAGCTGAGCTCTGGCGACCTCGCCTCTTCTATTTCACTCTTGCTATTTTTAGTGCGTTGCTCGCCTATGAAAATACACCGAAAAAAACGTGGATTTGGTTGTTTTTTGTCAACATCTACCCATTTCTTATCGCGGCGTTACTCTATGGAGGCTTTTTCGGCCTAGAAGTGGTTGAAACGCATAAGTGGGGAGGCTTATTAGTTACGCTGATTATTGCCTTAGTTGGGATTGTTGTTTCGTTACCGATTGGCGTTGTACTGGCGTTGGGCCGACGTTCCGAGATGCCCATTATTCGCAGCCTATGTACCGTTTACATCGAGGTTTGGAGAGGTGTGCCACTGATTACAGTTTTGTTTATGGCATCCGTTATGCTGCCTCTGTTCCTCTCGCAAGGCTCGGAAACGGATAAATTGGTTAGAGCATTGATTGGGGTGGTCATGTTCAGTTCGGCTTATATGGCAGAAGTGGTTCGTGGTGGTTTACAAGCGATACCTAAAGGTCAATACGAAGCCGCCGATGCGTTAGGTTTAAGTTACTGGAAAAAAGTCGGTTTGATTATTTTGCCGCAAGCACTGAAGATCACGATCCCATCTATCGTTAATACCTTCATTGGCCTATTTAAAGATACTAGCTTAGTACTCATTATCGGGATGTTTGACGTGCTCGGTATTGGACAAGCTGCCAATACCGACCCGGATTGGTTAGGCTTTTCTACTGAAAGTTATATATTTGTCGCGTTAGTGTTCTGGGTGTTCTGCTTTTCTATGTCTAGATATTCGATATGGCTTGAAAACAAACTCCATACTGGTCACAAACGATAACTACAAATCAAGGACGTATTATGACGCAGCAACGCAACCTCGCACCTTCTGAAGAAATCATGATTCAGATTAATGATATGAATAAATGGTACGGTGAATTTCATGTACTAAAGAATATCAATCTTACCGTTAAAAAAGGCGAAAAGATCGTTATTTGTGGCCCTTCAGGCTCAGGAAAATCGACCATGATTCGCTGTATTAACCGCTTGGAAGAGCACCAAAAAGGACAAATCGTCGTCGCGGGAAACGAACTGACGGAAGATCTTAAAAATATCGAAGCCGTGCGACGCGAGGTCGGTATGTGCTTCCAACATTTCAATCTTTTTCCACATTTAACCGTGTTAGAAAACTGTACACTCGCTCCAATTTGGGTAAAAAAGATGCCTAAAGGAGAAGCTGAAGCGGTTGCGATGAAGTACTTGGAACGCGTAAAGATTCCTGATCAAGCAGACAAATATCCCGGTCAACTTTCTGGCGGTCAGCAGCAACGAGTTGCGATTGCACGCTCATTGTGCATGAACCCACAGATTATGTTATTTGATGAACCAACATCTGCACTTGACCCAGAAATGGTACGGGAAGTATTAGATGTTATGGTTGAACTCGCAGGAGAAGGCATGACGATGCTTTGTGTTACCCATGAGATGGGCTTTGCTAAAGAAGTGGCCGATCGCGTTATTTTCATGGATGCTGGTGAGATCATTGAAGAAAATAACCCTGTTGAATTTTTTGAAAATCCTCAATCCGATAGAACGCGCAATTTTCTCTCTCAAATTCTCCATCATTAATGGATTAACGACCAACAAAGAGAGAGGTGAACATCACCTCTCTCTTTGTTTATGAGCATAGACACATGGTGTTACACATTCTTTAACATCTAAGTGACTATTTTTATTAAAATTTACACAAAACAAATACGATACAGGGCTTGCTTTTTAGCTCATTCAGCCCCATAAATGTACAAACAAACATAAACCCTTACGAGGAAGATTATGAACAGCCCTATGTTTACTCGCTCAGCTAGCTTAGAGAGCACACTACAAACTAATAAAGTGTTGAAGAATACTTACTTCTTGCTTTCAATGACTCTTATCACTAGTGCTATTGCTGCGATGGCAACAATGGCAATGCAGATTTCACCATTCATGGCACTCGCTATGCAGTTGGGAGCAATCGGTATTCTATTCTTCGTGATGCCTAAAGCCATTAACTCTTCTTCTGGTATAGTGTGGACATTTGTGTTCACCACATTAATGGGCGGTGCTCTGGGACCAATGCTTAATCACTATGCGGCAATCCCGAATGGCTCTAGCATTATTGCTCAAGCACTCGGTCTTACTGGCCTTGTTTTTATGGGCTTATCCGCTTATACCATTACGACTAAAAAAGACTTTTCGTTCATGAGAAGTTTTTTAATGGCAGGCCTCATTATTGTCATCGTTGCAGCGATTATTAATATTTTTGTTGGTTCTACCGTTGGCCAACTTGCGATCAGCAGCATCGCGGCGCTCGTGTTTTCTGGTTTTATCCTATTTGACACAAGCCGCATCGTACGAGGTGAAGAGACAAACTACATTAGTGCTACCATCTCAATGTATCTAAATATTCTGAACTTGTTCACAAGCTTATTGGCTATTTTAGGCATTATGAACGACGACTAATTTACGTCGACATTTTGTCCAAACGAGCCCGCAAGCCACAGCTTGCGGGCTTTTTGCTTTCTAAACAGTTGAGATCACACATTCACTACGCTACCCTAAACGCGGATTTTTAATCGAGTAATAAAGATGTTTGAATACAATGGTAAAACCGTCGAAACTGATGCTCAGGGTTACCTCCTAGACCATACCCAATGGGAAGAAGGAATGATCCAGACACTGGCCAGTCAGGAAGATATCGAGTTAACAGACGCTCATCTAGAAGTCATTTGGTTCGTGCGCCACTTTTATGAAGAGTTTAATACTTCACCCGCAGTGCGTATGTTAGTCAAAGCGATGGAAAAAGCGCATGGTCCGGAAAAAGGCAATAGCAAATATCTGTTCAAACTCTTTAAAAAAGGCCCGGCCAAACAAGCAACTAAACTTGCTGGGTTACCAAAACCTACCAAATGCTTGTAGTGTGAAACTAAGCCCCCAAGCAACTTAACCATACAAAGTACAAAGCGGTGCTACTTTTAAAGTATTTCGAATCCGCTATATTTTTCAGTATAAGAAAGAAGTGATTCACGCGACACCGACATTACTTTCGCCGTTTTGGGGCCTTGTTGAAGCCACTGATAAAACTGCTCCAAATTTTCACTATTCCCAATGGCGATGACTTCAACCTCGCCGTTATGTAAATTTTTAGCATAGCCTGTTAAGCCTAGCTTTAGTCCTTGATGAGCGGTGTGATAACGAAAACCAACCCCTTGGACCCTGCCTGTCACGATAAACTTGTCGCACTGTTGAGCCA
>NZ_CAWPDB010000042.1:0-6154 GCF_963886625.1 Vibrio sp. V23_P3S9T160 | reverse complement strand
AGTCAGTACTGCTCAAAAGATTATCGAGATCTCATAACTGCTTATAATCTAAAACAAAGTATGAGTAGGAAAGGAAATTGCTGGGACAATGCTTGTGTTGAGAGCTTCTTCCATTCTATGAAAGTTGAAGCAATCCAAAATGAGCCGATTATGACGAGAGACCAGATGCGCCAAACGATCTTCGAGTACATAGAGGTTGATTATAATCGGACGAGAAGGCACAGTGCTCTTGGGTATCTAAGCCCAGTTAACTTTGAACAGCAAAATGTCGCTTAATGAAGTGTCCAGTCTAGCTGGAGCAGATCACTATGACATTTCGACTACCTTTGGACACTGACATTGCATGACATGCATAGAATACGAGCCATATCGCTTATCTCTGTGTTGCGTCGATATCAACTTGCCTTAATCTAACTGGATGTAAATTCGGTTCGGAAGCTGAATTATTAACCGACCAACTTCGATTAGATAAACCTTTAGGTTACCTCTTTTGGTCAAAACCACACGTTCGGCTTCTTAACCGACGAAGCCGCATAAACACTAGGTTTCTAACCGAAACGGGTAAGCCTAAAGGCTTGTGCGTTCGGCTTCTCTAGCCTAAAGACTATTCCTTTCGGCGACACTTCCCTATCCCAAATCCCCGACTATCGCCTCTACATAACGTTATGTAACGAACCTTGCCCGTTGGTTCACTAAATGCGGTTTCTCGTTATGTAACGTTACGAGAATACGAGCCAGATCGCTTGTCGTTAGGTTATACGTTTAGGAACATAACGTTATGAGGCATTGTGTTATGTCGGCTTCGAAGCCGAACGATAACCGATGATAAGGCTTGGGAGCATATGAAAGACAACAGGCGATTTTTCAGATTAGACGAAATATCCGATGTGACGCCGTTAACCAAAGGCCAGTTGTTAGACGCCATCGACAACGACAAGTTGACTTTGTGCGCATTGATTGAAGGTAAAAGCCTTGGTTACTTTCACGAAGCGAAAACGCTCGCCAATGTGTTTGATTACAAGGGCGTCGCTCGGCTAGGTGTTGATGTGGCAAAGAAGTTACTTAGCGATGGAAAGGCAACTGTGTCTCATGTTGTGGTTCTAGAGCCAGATAAGATTGAAAACTGGCGTTCGGTTGAGTCGGTTTATCCAAATATCAGCACTGAACGGTTTGATCATGTCAAAAACTTTACCAAACCAGAATGCGCCGTCAGCGCTTATGTGTCGATTGAACAGATAGACGATTGGAGAGGAACATTAGAAAGAACCCTCTTACCAAAACGAAAGCGCAGTGCCCAAGAGAGTAGGGAAGCCCTTAGCAATCTGTTTCAAGCGATTGGAGGCACAAAAAGGCAAGTTATTGCGTCACAAAGCATATATTTGCATGCACATCAGCTTCGCTTTGATTTGGTATCGGTTCACAAAGTATTTGGTCTAGATACCAATCAAAATGCGCTCCAAAGCCCACCTATTGTGAATACCAACGATATTGAAATTCATCCCCTCAAAATCATGATCAACAAGGTGATTATTGGCAATGTTGAAGCCAATGCACGAACCATTTGGAATGCAATCAAACGGGATCATCAAACCGATGCCAAACAGATTGATGTGGATAGCCTTATTAGCAATATGAACAATGATGAAATCGAATGGTTTGGTCAGCAAGACACAGTGCGAATTACCAAATATAAAACCTTTCAAAACCTGCTTTCAGAGGTAAGAAAAGCGAAAAGTTAAAAACCTTCCCGACCATCTTCCCGATTATCTTCCCGACGCGATCGGGACACTTACGGTATCTCCTAACACACATCAGGAGATACCCAAATGCAATCAAACAACACCCACAAACGGGCATACACAGAGCAAGAAACTTCCGCCTATATCGGCATGAGCCGTTCATTCCTGCGTCAGTCACGCATGGAAGGCCACCGCCAGAATCGCACCGAAGCGCCGCCATTTATCAAAATCGGTCGCGCAGTCCGTTACCTAAAAGAAGATCTCGACCAATGGCTCGATAACCAACGCAAGTACACCCAACTCATTTGTGATGGGGGTTTGCATGCTTAAGCTAAATCCATACCTAACAAGCATCATCAAAGCCATGCAAAACGGTCATTGGTTTGAGCAGTGTGCTGATTACCGTGTTACTCAAACGTCTTTTATCGGTTCACGTGGATTCAACATCAAGCTGAACCACAGAACGGTTTTCAAGCTGTTCCGTGAAGGGCTGATCACCTACCAAACGATTTATCCCTATGGGGTTAAGCGTTACGTGTTTGAACTGACTCAGGAAGGGAGGGCGCTTGATGTCTCCAATCACTGATGAAGAATACGAAACACTGGATAGATTCGACAGGCCGTTCGTGGAAGAACGGCTTTGCCGTTTGCCACCGAAAGCGCAACGCATTCTCTTTAAACGCTATATCGCTATTTCAGACGCTTTCACCCGCAATACTTACTTGCGTGAAACCGTTGATAGCCTTGTTTCGAAGCTGACTGTTTCCCCTGAAAAGCTCAACCTCAATATTTCAGAAGATGAACTGCGCGAAGAAGCGGAAGCGCTGGTTGATGCGGCGTTATCTATTCGTCGTACTTTGTATGGTGCAGAAGACGAAACGATTAGTGCCCTTCACGCGCTTTGTCTGAGCTTTGGCTTTGAGCCGCCAGATGAAAACAAATACACGTTAGAGGGGAGGCTAAGAAGGCTTTCTGATAAATCATGGTGGCTGCGTAAACTTCGAAAGGCGCTGCGCAAGAACATTGAAACCGTGATGCGACATTTGAACCAAGTCAGCCGTGTGAAAGCGATTTACTGTTCAGATGAAACGCTTGATGCCAGAGCCGCTCAAAAGTTTCACCAAGCCCGTTACCTTGAGAACACGATAGCCACTAACCAACTAGGCCAAAGCTTTAGCCTGTTGGAGCTTTCACAAAAGGGCGTCTCTGATCCAAAAATCCGCAAAATGGAATTGATGGTTCGTGCGCGTGGCTTTGAAGATCTTGCCAACGAACTCGGCCATTCTGCGACATTTTTAACGCTTACTTGCCCGTCAAAGTATCACCGCAGTTACGCTACAACGGGCGACGAAAACCCAAAGTGGGGCGGTTACACGCCAGCCGAAGCGCAAGCCTACCTAAACGACATTTGGAAGCTCATTCGCGCCAAACTACAACGTGAAGAGGTGCGTTTCTATGGTTTTCGCGTCGTAGAGCCTCAACACGACGGTACACCGCATTGGCATTTATTGTTGTTTGTAGAGCCAAGGCACTATGACGTGTTGATAGACACCATGCGTGAATACAATTTACGCGAAGATGGCGACGAAGCAGGCGCAGATCGACACGGTTTCACCGAAGTGAAGATTGACCCTAACAAGGGTTCAGCAACGGGTTACATCGCTAAATACATTTCAAAGAACATCGACGGCGAAAACCTAGAGGCAGGTGTTTACGGTGAAGACCCTAAATGCGCAGCGGCAAGAGTAGAAGCGTGGGCGGCCTGTTGGAGCATCCGCCAGTTTCAGCAACTCGGCGGTTGCTCGGTCACGGTATGGCGCGAACTGCGCCGCCTGAAAGAAATGATGGGCGAAAGCAAGTTAGTCACAGAGATTCACGAAGCGGCGGATAACGGCTGTTGGAAATCCTACACGGCATTAATGGGCGGTGTGTTCTGTAAGCGCACAGAACAAGCTATCGCGCCACATTACGAACTCAGCGTGGATTACGCGACGGGAGAGGTAAAAAGCTTCATGTACAGCGACGAGGAGCTTTTAAAGGTACTCAAAGGCATCTCAGCAGGCGGGAAAACCATCATTACCCGCGTCAACGAGTGGCATTTGTCCTAGTGGCAAATGTGCTTTTACTTGGAGTTCTGTGAATAACTGTATTTTTGGAGTTTGATCAACAAACCAAAAAGGTATTTGGTGAACCGAAGTAATAGCAAGGTAGCTGAGACGATGGATTTAAAGGTGTTTACTACACCCAACATAAATATCTTTGTAACTCTCTGCTTTTCTTTACTTTCTCTTTTATCCATTTCGACTACTTTTGTTGTCGTATTGGCAATCTTTGCGCCAATGAAAACGGCGAATGCTAGAAGGTACATCCATCTGTAGTGCTTTGAGCTAGATACGGCTGCGAGTTTGTTGCTGAGTTTTTCCTGTATATCTCTTGACTGCACTAGAGTTGGTATCAAACATTCAGAAGCTAATGCCACTGGCCTAATCAAAACCCCTTTTATTGGAGTGCTGCTATTCTCAGGGAAAGCGTTGCAGTAGATTGACGGAGTGACAATACATTTGGCGGATAGTGGTGAGTAGGTAGTTACTCCTCCCTTCTCTGTATATGGGCAAAGGAGGTCGTTGTATTGCTGAATCTCTATTCTAATTTGCTGCTTGATCTCACGTGGGTTTGGAAGGTGTTTCACTCTGTACAGTTCCTCTGTACTGTTTGGCCCGAAGCTGGCAAACAAACTTGGGGTAGCGAACCCGATATAGTCGTAGAGTGTGTTTTGAATTCTTACTGACCATTTACATGACTCTAGGTGCTCAAGGCTATTTGATTTGCAGTATTGATCATACGCTTTTAGCTGTGTGAGAAAGAAACCACTTAACTCTTTGGACACTTGCCTTTCCTGATTGAGTTGAGCTGAGTCTGAGTTTGCTCCAGTGTCGTAGATGAAAATGACACCAGCTACTAATGCCGCCGCATACCAAGCATGATCAAATAAGCCTTTAAATTTTTCACCCAAGCAAAAAATGTCATTTAGCACTACAAAAATCGACCACCCACTGAGACAAGCAAGCATAGCGAGAGCTAGGTATCCCTTGATGTCACCCAATGAGCCTGTCCCCATTATGTTGTAGCTTTCTGGTGTGTAGTTAATGTCTGGCCACAGCCCCCACACATTCATTAGACCAGGGAGGGCGATCACACCTATTGCTATCCATACTCCTTTTAAGCGACCTAAAGCATATCCCGCCAAGAGAAGCATCAGCACTAAGAAGAGAAAATAAATTGATAGGAGTACAAAAACTACGAGGTTTGCTTCAGCAGGAGACCAATAGCTACCTACTATACTTCCGTCATCGGCGTATTGTAGAAAGTTTGTTGATGCTAGACCCATCGCATCAAGGGTTTGGAGAAGGTTATAAGCAGCGCCATATAGGAACGTAAGATATGGATTTAGTAGTTCGAGCACTTCTCTTCCTTAGATGTTCTGTATTTTACCTATGAGCAGTTTTTCATACAGCAATGTCTAGTTCAAGATAAGCGGTCAAGGTGACGGGTGAATTTGCTATCAAGGACGTCTGTTATAGCAAAAATCTGCTACACAGAGCTAAAAAACGCGAAAGGCCTGAGTGGTTACTAACCCCTCAGGCCTTACTGTATATGGTGGACCCTCCCAGACTTGAACTGGGGACCAATCGATTATGAGTCCTACCAGGTTCATTTTTATGAGTATGCAATGCTTGATAATTTCTAGTAAATTCAAATATTTACCTGTTTGTCTTTGTTGCATTACTTTGCATTGATTTTCATGTCACTTTTCTCTTGTCTGACCCATTACCTGACCTAGCTTTGCTTAGGCAGGAAGTTTGTCAATATCATTTTTGGCTGCTTTTAGGTTATGCCTATTGACCTAGAAAGTTAACTTCGCCAAAAAAGACAAGAGAAAATCAGAATGTTAACTGTTACTAAAATTCAATCCGCGACCAGTCGTAAAAATTCCTATTATCTCTGGGATCAGTCAGGTCAACGAGGTACAGGGCGTTTGGGAGTAAAAATTTTCACTAGTGGGAAAAAGCAGTTCGTGTTTCGCTACTACCAGCAACAGAAAGAAAAATTGATCTGCTCCAGCTAGACTGGACACTTCATTAAGCGACATTTTGCTGTTCAAAGTTAACTGGGCTTAGATACCCAAGAGCACTGTGCCTTCTCGTCCGATTATAATCAACCTCTATGTACTCGAAGATCGTTTGGCGCATCTGGTCTCTCGTCATAATCGGCTCATTTTGGATTGCTTCAACTTTCATAGAATGGAAGAAGCTCTCAACACAAGCATTGTCCCAGCAATTTCCTTTCCTACTCATACTTTGTTTTAGATTATAAGCAGTTATGAGATCTCGATAATCTTTTGAGCAGTACTGACT
>NZ_CAWPDB010000041.1:0-6201 GCF_963886625.1 Vibrio sp. V23_P3S9T160 | reverse complement strand
CAATTTCTAGCTCTTCAGCTTGCTCAGCCAACTGCCTTTTGAGCTTGGCAACCTCTGCGGTTAGCTCTTGCTCTCGCTGACTAGTACTGGTGTCTTTCTTCGAGTTCTTCCGCCACCCGTAGATTTGAGATTCGTGTAAAGAAAGCTGTCTTGCTGTCGCAGCTACTCCCACTTTATCTGCTAACTTCAGGGCTTCTGCTTTAAATTCAGGGGAATGTTTAATTCTAGTTTTCTTAGTTGTCATTGTTCACCTCGTTAGTGATTGTACTCACTTAACTCAGTGTCCAAAACTGCTGGGGCGGATCATAGTCGTCGCACTACACTCCTATCATTATCGAGGTTTGAAATTTTACAGCACCGTCCCCAACAAAATAAATAAGCTAATGATTTTTAATTCAAATATCGGTAGATTTAGAGGTAAGAACGTTATCGATATGGAACTCATTATGATCGAAAATCAAGTCTATCAAATTCTTTTAGAGTGTAACGAGAATGCTGTAATTAAATGTAATCAGTATTTGCAAAATGTAATGCAAACCAGAGGCGGTAGGATAGGTAGTGGTATGGGTAGTGTCTTAGAGACACTCTGGGGCTACAACATGAATGCCACTCTCAGAGAAAGAGGGAATACCGATATTGAAGTTGCATGGTTCCCTGACCATCAATATAACGACTTCGCCGTAGTTGGAAAAAATAACCATTGGAATCCGACGACCCTTGAAGGTGAATACTTTCGGTTAGAAGCCAAATCAATGCAAGTGGGTGAGAATGTTGATGAACCAAAAGCTCACTTCAATGTACTCCGTCATGAAATTGGTCAACATGATGCCATTTTGCTACTAGTTTGGAAGTGGACTCGTCTGGATCAATATAGAGTATATCCAGAAATAGTAGGGACCTATTTGAATCGAGCCCAGTCTCTAGCTTACCTCAGAGATGAATTACATAAGCTACGAGGGGGGCGTTTTATCAACTCAGGTGAGTGTCCAGATTGTGGGTATGAAAACTGCCAACATGTGGGAGAGCCATTAAATGCAGCTGGTAGAAGAGAACGTATCAGTGGACCTCCAAGCCTCAGAGTTTCTCTTAGCACGTCACATGCTGCAAACTTCGGAGGAATGTTACGTATGTTAAAAGCATCCTCTATGCCTCAAAAAATTGCAACTAGAGAAATAATTAGACAAGACCAGGAATTCATAGATTACCTAGACTTTATTCATACACATTTCCCGAATGAAGAGAAAAATTTTTATAGCATAAACGAGTGGCGTCAAGTATTAATAAATCTTGGCATAGATGCTTCACAGAACAACCTCAATAACGTAAACGATATACATTCATTCCTTCGTTCACATGTCAGAAGAGAATGTTATAAACATTTACTGCTATAACTTAACAAGCTTATTAATTAAGATGCACCCGCAAATCATTAACATGTTTTTGCGGGTGTTCATGATTTAAACCTCTAAATCAGGTAATGGATTATTCCATATATTTTCATTAAAATTGATCATATCAATTTTTAGTTCGCCATTTCCAGATAAAAAGTTCATTATTTCACTCCTACATTCTTCAACCAATCTAGAAGCTTTATTCTTGTAGACCTCTCTTTCAAATTTTGACTCCATATAAAATTTAGCAATAGCACTTTGAGTTTCTAAAGGAGGAACAGGAATATCTAGATCTAAGAACTCATTAATGGATACTCTAGGAAGAGTAGCCCCACTGACTAAGCTCACAACTTTATTCTTTATATAGTCAGAAGACAAAATTGCCTCTAAATATTTTGGCAATATTTTATCGCTCGATACTAAAACGAAAAACTCTGTAGAACACACACCTTCTACTAAAGTATCATCTATGCAATAGACTTTATTCAAGTTCGGTCTTAGACGACCAAAAAGAACATCTCCGCATCTAAAAACCTTACTCCTAGACTTAATTTCACTGCCTAGTCTCGGTTCGAAATCAACCAAACAACCTTTGTTTGGTTCAATATTTTCCAGACCAACATAATTAAACTTATGAGAAGGGTACCTTTTACTTTCAATACCTAACTTCCTCTCCTTAACCAAATTTTTCAACTTGATTAAATTGAACTCAGAATTAAATTCACTAGAGTCCATATTAAAATATATTGCGTCCCATCGGTTTGAATCTAAGAAGCAAGAATAATCCAACTCTCTGAAAATCATAAATTAAGCCCTTGATTAAGTTTAAACTTCTTGAACTCATGAATTATAGCCTGAATATCACTACCCTTTCTCTCTCTCCCTGACGCGTCATAACCTATATTTTCAGATACAGCCATAAATACTTTTTCATTATGAGATTTACTATTCGGTTCGGTCTTTGTTGCGATTAGAACAGATGTTTTTACGCTAGCACCAAAGGGGGAAAACGTTTCAATAGGCAAACTAATAACAGCATCAACGCTAAGGTTAACTTTAATCCACTCTCTAACGTAATGGTTTGACTTGTTCGTTAAAATACTATCTGGGATTACTATTCCCAATCTACCACCTATCTTTAAAAGCTCAACTGATCTTTCCATTCCTATAATTTCAAGTGGTACATTTTTCTTCCCATCTAACAAGTCAAATTTTGAAAGATTTAACAATGATTCTGAAGATAGTAAAGAACCAAAAGGAGGGTTTGTCATTACAATATCAAAGCATCCTTCTAGATTATCCTTATAATTATCAAAATCTAGTAAAGAGTCTGCGTGAAGAATGACACCACTAGAACCTGTACTAAACATAAAATCAGTCATAGCAACCCTAAATATTCTAGAGTTTTTTTCTATTCCATAAATATTATTTTCAATATATGAAGTATTGAATATCATATTTAGATACTTGGCGCTCTCTAATAAGAAGTGTCCAGAACCACAAAAAGGATCAATAATTAACTCATTTTCTTTAGGATCTATACAACCAACAACAAGTTCAATTATTTCTTGTGGGGTAAAGTACTGCCCCATGCCAGCTCGCAATGATGAAGATATTAGCTTTTGAAACATTCTTCCTTTTAGATCAAATGGAAGAGATGAAAAATTGACACTTTCTAATCTTGAACTTAACTCAAAAACACAAGATGGTGAAAGTGAAATTCCTTCAGTTGAATCTAAAGCAAACCCATCACAGGCTTTAATGTAAGCATCTGTGATTATAGAGTACCACTCAAATTTATTTACACCCTCTATTGAAAAACATTTATTATTTTTCTCGAAATAAATTTTAGTGAAAATCAATTTACATAATTCATCTAAAACCACATCAGAGTGAGCACCATCCAAATCTCTAATAACACTATGAAGTTCAAAAAGAAAAGCTTCAAAATTATCACTATTTACATCTTTATTTTTCCGTGACTTATATACTTGAAGATCATCATATATTGGACTTATTTTATTATCACCAACAAAATAAATACTATTTTCTTCATCTTTGATTGATACAATTGATACTGATGGATACTGTGTTTTTATTTCCCTAACTTCACCTAAATTTGGAGTATCGCTTAAAATGATAGCAAATACTACGTCATACTTTGTTTTCACTCCAACTACACTATTATTCTCAAATACTTTGGTATGAGTTCCTAGGGCAATTTTATTCAATGCATCCATGATAACGCCTTTTTTTAAAAAGATAGATAGACAATACCACTCTGGCGAAAACAAAACAAGACCGCCTGTCACTTTTTTGAGCGACAGGCGGTCTTGTTTTTGTTATTTACTTAAGTAACCTTAATGTTAACGGCAAGTATAATACTCATAATTAATAAAAAACTGGAAGATACCGCATACTAAGCAACAAGTTTTTCAGTACATTTCAGGTTGTACTCTTCTAGCATCAATACCGCTTCATCAACCTCGTCAGGGTGGAACGCCAAGGTCAAATCCACCATCGGATACTTACGAACAAACCAAGACAATAATGGCAGCATACGAGTCGTAATGGGTAACGCTGATTCAAGCAACTTACGTCCCTTGCTGTTCGCTAAGTCTTGCTTGGTGATACCCTCGATACCATCAGTATCAAACATCGCCACCAACTTGTCATAGTGACCACGGGGAGCGCGTTGTGGCGCTTCTGGCAGCCCCCATTTTCCCTGGGTGATAGCACGTAACATCTGCACTTTGAAAATACCCTCTGAGCCATCCTCAAGATACTTAACGCCAGCACCCTTGAGGTAACGGCGAACCTTGTAGAAGTCCATCCAATTGTCCCAATCTTCCATTGTCTTAAGGCAGTTGTTTACACGCCACTCGTCGAAGTAAGTACGAGCATCTAAACCCTCATCAACGGTATTCCATGGAACCGTATCGAACGATAAATGCTCTACCATTTCACCGCTAGCAGGATGACGAACTTCCACCATACGAGGGTTTACAGGACGACGTTTAAAGTCATATTCGAGGTTAAGTGTCTGTTCGGTATGGATGGAGACAAGATCCATCTCTTTTAACCATTGGTCACGCGCTGATGCTAAGTGTTTACGTGCAACCTTCTGACCAGGATAACGCTCTAAGAACAACTCGACCATCCACTCATTTTCATCAACGCCTTTCGGTGCTTTTGTCCCTGCTTTAGCACATATTGGTTTTGTATCACCCAGTTCAGCAGTCAATTGTCCACGAGTCCTCATAGAGATAATCTGTTTAGCATGGTGCTTTAGTTGCATCATGTCTTCGCCACTAACTTCAGTACAGATTTGTTGGAAGCGTTGTGCTAATGGACCGTCTAAGCATTGCTCTAATTGCTCTTCTGTAGCATTGCAAAGCCAGCCGTCGGTAGTCGCTGAAATTATCTTGATGTCATCGCCGTAACGCTCATTGAGCTTACGTATAACTTCTAACATGGTTGCGCGAACAAAACCCGTGGCATGAGAAGCTGCGTGTGCATTAGTCACTGGTGAATACGGAATTTTACTACTTAAACCTGAGGCTAAATCGAAACCCGATTTATCACGCAAGCCTTGTCCAACCTTACCGTAAAGAGTGTTACCAATGAGTTTCCAAAGCTTCTCGTACAGCTCATTACCCTCTTCTTTATACTTGGTTCGTTGCTTGCGTATGGTCTTGGTGAATTCTTTAAACTTAGATGTAGAGCCTTTTTTCCACGGAATCACCTGACCATGGAGTATCTCGATCTCTACGCCAGCATCATGAGCTAATTGTAGTTCCGGCGCTGTTACGTACGTTTCACCTTCAAGTGGATAGTAAATCCCTCGAAGTGAAGTGCGGCAAGGCAAAAGTCCAAAATTTTCCTTGTCATCATGCTTGAAGCGAACATAAGCAAAGCCCATCTTATGACCGAGATAATCTTCGATATTCTTAGACTCAAACGAATTCAAATAGTCTGCTTCGAGAATATCGACGAGAGCCGTGGTGTAAGCTCCGGAAAGGTCGAAATCGTTGTAATCACCGACCTCCGTGGGACCAAAGTACGCGCCAAAATTAGCGCCACCATAAAATGCGGACACAGCTAGTGCATCGGTATATTCACGGCTCACAGTCTTTGTCAGTTCTACGGAATTGCGGATAGAATTACTTTTAGCATGGTAGTACTGATTCTTGCGCTTCTCATATCCTAAGAACTGATGCATCTCAGCAGCACCACCACATGAATCTCGGAACAACGACACCCCCAAGTTACCTAACGTCGAAGGCAGGCTATTCAGCTCCAGACCAATATCTTCACGAAGATCAACCAACGCGAATTTCTGCATCCGTAAACCATATTCCAAAGCAAGACAAGAATCGCGAATAGCGTACCGATTAAACAGACTAGTATCCTTACAATACAGGTCATCCATTCGCTCTATCATGTTGCCCGGTAGCGTCATCTTAGGAAAACCAACCAACTCACCGATCTCATCAAGCGACGCCTTGCTACTCAGCAACATGGTATCTACGAAGCGAACTTTGGTTTCGAAAGCGTTATTTGATGAAGAGTAGAACTTGGTGTTTTCTATTTTGTACTTACTGCGACCGATTGAGTCCAGATCGATACCGTAAGCACCACGACCTGAAGTTTGTAGTGGCATAGTGAATTTGGTCACTTAGTTAGAGGTGATATCATCACCTCATAAGTTAACAGGTGACATTATGACAAAACGTACAAGACGACTATTTAGCGCAGAATTTAAGTTAGAAGCAGCGCAGCTAGTCTTAGACCAAAATTACTCAGTGAC
>NZ_CAWPDB010000040.1:0-11642 GCF_963886625.1 Vibrio sp. V23_P3S9T160 | reverse complement strand
CGGTGCAAGGGAGCAAACATGAATAATCAAGTCATTATATTCGACACCACATTACGTGATGGCGAACAAGCTTTGTCAGCAAGCTTAACCGTTAAAGAAAAACTGCAGATTGCTTACGCATTAGAGCGCCTTGGTGTTGATGTTATTGAAGCAGGTTTTCCAGTTTCCTCCCCAGGTGATTTTGAGTCGGTCAAAACGATTGCCAAACACATTAAAAACAGCCGCGTCTGCGCGCTTTCTCGCGCGGTAGCAAAAGATATTGATGCAGCGGCCGAAGCTCTGAAAGTCGCCGATGCTTTTCGTATCCATACGTTTATTTCAACCTCAACCATTCATGTGCAAGATAAATTGCGCCGCAGTTATGATGATGTGCTCGAGATGGCAGTCAGTGCGGTGAAACACGCCCGTAACTACACCGATGACGTCGAATTTTCCTGTGAAGATGCGGGCCGAACGCCCATTGATAATCTCTGTAGAATGGTCGAAGCCGCAATTAATGCCGGAGCTAAGACCATCAATATTCCAGACACGGTCGGTTATACTGTTCCTAGCGAATTTGGTGGCATTATTCAGATGCTGTTTGAGCGAGTCCCTAACATAGATAAAGCCATTATTTCCGTTCATTGCCACGATGACTTGGGAATGTCAGTCGCAAACTCGATTGCCGCTGTACAGGCTGGCGCAAGGCAAATAGAAGGCACCATCAACGGTATTGGTGAGCGCGCTGGTAACTGTTCACTGGAAGAGATCGCGATGATCATCAAAACTCGTCAAGAATTCCTCGGCGTACATACTGGTTTAAAGCATGATGAGATCCACCGCACCAGTAAGTTGGTTAGCCAACTGTGCAATATGCCGATTCAAAGTAACAAAGCGATTGTCGGTGCCAACGCATTTAGCCACTCGTCAGGCATTCATCAAGATGGCATGTTGAAAAACAAAAACACTTACGAAATCATGACTCCAGAGTCAATTGGCCTAAAAAACCAAGCGCTGAACTTAACGAGCCGCAGTGGCCGCGCCGCAGTAAAAAGCCATATGGATAGCATGGGTTACAATGAAAACGAATACAACCTCAATGCCTTGTATGAAGATTTCTTAAAATTGGCAGATCGTAAAGGCCAAGTGTTTGACTATGACTTAGAAGCGTTGATGCACTTTTCAAATCTGCGTGATGAAGACGATTTCTACAAATTGAACTATTTGAGTGTTCAATCAGGCAGTGTTATGGCGACCACCAGTATTAAATTGCTTTGTGGTGATGAAGAAAAATGTGAAGCTGCCGTTGGTAATGGCCCTGTCGATGCGCTTTACCAATGTATTTACCGTCTAACTGGCTATGAGATCGTATTGGATAAATTTGACCTTACCGCCAAGGGCGAAGGTGAAGATGGACTCGGGCAAGCCGATATTATTGCCAACTACAAAGGGCGAAAATATCACGGTACAGGCGTCTCTACGGATATTGTCGAAGCATCAGGACAAGCCTTATTGCACGTGATCAATAGCATTCATCGTGCCGATCAAATTGCAGAAATTAAACAAAAGAAAGTGGCAACCGTTTAACGTACCTAGATTAGAGCTTTCAGTCTTTAGAGCTCACTGGGGCAAGCAAATATAAAAATAGTAAAGGACTAACATGACAGACAAAACATACAAAATTGCCGTTCTTGCAGGTGATGGTATCGGCCCAGAAGTAATGCAACAAGCACACAAGGTATTGGATGCGATTGAAAAAAAACATGCTATCCGGTTTGCCAGAGAAGAACATGATGTCGGCGGGATTGCGATTGATAACCACGGTTGCCCGCTGCCTGAAAGCACAATTAAAGGATGTGAAGAGGCAGACGCCGTATTGTTTGGTTCCGTAGGCGGCCCTAAATGGGAGCATTTACCACCCAACGACCAACCAGAGCGCGGTGCACTCCTACCGCTTCGCAAACATTTTCAACTGTTTTGTAACTTGCGTCCTGCTCAAATTCACTCAGGCTTAGAAAGCTTTTCTCCTTTACGATCCGATATCTCCGATCGTGGCTTCGATATTGTGGTTGTTCGAGAATTGACTGGTGGTATTTATTTTGGCCAACCCAAAGGACGCGAAGGAGAAGGGGCAAATGAAAAAGCATTTGATACCGAAGTTTACCACCGCTACGAAATCGAACGCATTGCAAAAATAGCGTTTGAGTCCGCACGATTACGTCGTAAAAAAGTATGCTCAGTCGATAAAGCGAATGTATTACAAAGCTCTATCTTATGGCGTGAGGTCGTGGAAGAGATCGCAAAAGATTATCCGGACGTCGAGCTTTCACACATTTATATCGATAATGCCACTATGCAGCTCATTAAAGATCCCTCTCAATTTGATGTCATGCTGTGCTCTAATATTTTTGGTGACATCATTTCCGATGAATGCGCCATGATCACAGGCTCAATGGGCATGCTACCTTCCGCTAGCCTTAATGAAAGCAATTTCGGTCTCTATGAGCCTGCGGGTGGTTCGGCACCTGATATCGCAGGAAAGAACATTGCTAACCCAGTAGCACAAATTCTTTCCGCCGCTTTAATGCTACGTTATAGCTTAGGCGAAGAAAGTGCCGCTCAAGATATCGAAAATGCCGTATCAAAAGCGCTTACCGCAGGCGAACTCACCGCAGATCTTGCCAGTGGTAAAGCGGCACTTTCAACCTCTGAAATGGGCGATAAAATTGCCAGCTACATTTTAAACTCATAATTAGTAGGACTAGGCTCGCCTAGTCCTTTATAAAGCTCAAAGAGCTCAAGGAAGAAGCAATGTCGCAAGCAAAAACCTTATACGAAAAAATTTATGATGCCCACATTGCGGTATCAGCTGAAGGGGAAAACCCCATCCTTTATATCGATCGTCATCTCGTTCATGAAGTGACATCACCGCAAGCATTTGATGGTTTACGCGAAAAGGGACGTAAAGTTCGTCAGACGAGTAAAACATTCGCTACCATGGACCATAACGTTTCAACCACCACAAAAGACATTAATGCCTCGGGTGAGATGGCTCGAATCCAAATGGAAACATTGTCCAAGAACTGTGCTGAGTTTGGCGTAACACTCTACGACTTAAATCATAAATACCAAGGCATCGTTCATGTCATGGGGCCAGAATTAGGTATTACTCTTCCCGGTATGACCATTGTCTGCGGTGACTCACACACAGCAACACATGGCGCATTTGGCTCGTTAGCGTTTGGCATCGGTACATCAGAAGTTGAGCACGTACTTGCAACCCAAACATTGAAACAAGCTCGCGCGAAAACGATGAAAATTGAGGTGACAGGCAAAGTCGCTCCAGGCATCACCGCTAAAGATATCGTGCTAGCCATTATAGGTAAAACAACGGCGGCCGGTGGTACAGGTTATGTCGTTGAATTTTGTGGTGAAGCGATTACCGATCTTTCAATGGAAGGTCGTATGACGGTGTGCAATATGGCGATTGAGCTTGGGGCAAAAGCCGGTCTTATCGCCCCTGATCAGACTACTTTCGACTACATTAAAGGTCGCAAGTTTTCTCCTCAAGGAAACGATTTAGAAGCTGCCATTGAGTACTGGGCAACGCTAAAAACCGATGATAATGCCAAATTTGATGCAGTCGTTACCCTAAATGCCGCGGACATCAAACCACAAGTAACGTGGGGCACAAACCCAGGCCAAGTAATTGCTGTCGATGAAACCATCCCATCTCCCGATAGCTTTAGTGATCCTGTCGAAAAAGCATCAGCAGAAAAAGCATTAGCGTATATGGGACTGGAAGCGGGTAAATCCTTATCAGACTACAAAGTGGATAAAGTTTTTGTCGGTTCTTGCACAAACTCTCGCATTGAAGATATGCGAGCAGCAGCTCAAGTCGCGAAAGGTAAAAAAGTCGCACCACACGTTCAAGCATTGATTGTTCCAGGTTCAGAGCAAGTTAAAGCGCAAGCGGAAGCGGAAGGCTTGGATAAAATATTTATTGAAGCGGGTTTTGAATGGCGCTTGCCGGGCTGTTCAATGTGCTTGGCTATGAACAATGACAGGCTCGGTGCAGGTGAGCGTTGTGCATCAACATCCAACCGCAATTTTGAAGGCCGCCAAGGTCGAGATGGACGTACACATTTAGTTAGTCCTGCAATGGCCGCCGCCGCCGCCATCGCTGGACACTTTGTCGATATCCGTAATATTCATTCTTCAACACTCAACTAAACAGGGGATCACCAATGTCAGGTTTTAAACAGCACACAGGTTTGGTCGTTCCTCTTGATGCAGCGAACGTCGATACAGATGCCATTATCCCTAAGCAATTTTTACAGAAAGTAAATCGCACTGGTTTTGGCAAACACCTTTTTCATGATTGGCGTTTTCTAGATGATGCAGGTCAACAACCTAATCCAAATTTTGTCATGAATAAACCTCGCTATGAAGGAGCGAGCATTCTACTTGCTCGTGAAAACTTTGGGTGTGGTTCTTCACGAGAACATGCCCCTTGGGCTTTAGCGGATTACGGTATCAAAGCCATGATTGCACCCAGTTTTGCGGATATTTTTTATGGTAACTCAATCAATAACCAAATGGTTCCAGTCCGCCTTACAGAGCAAGAAGTTGATGAAATATTCCAATTTGTTCAAGGAAATGAAGGTGCTCAACTAACTGTAGATCTTGAACGAATGGAAGTTAAAGCCAATGGAAAAACATACTCATTTGAAATTGATGAATTTCGTCGCCATTGTTTACTTAATGGATTAGACAATATCGGTTTGACGCTACAGCACGAAGATAAAATCGCTGATTATGAAACAAAAATTCCTAGCTTTTTGAAATAGCGAGTGTCGATTTAATTTCCAGAGGTTGGTGTAGATGCATCAACCTTTTCTTTTATCTGAAATTTATTAATCCCTACCTAGGTCATATAACCTATGAGATGAGAGGTAAACGATGAAATATCTATTAACGCTATGTTTGACACTTGGGTCAACGAATGTATTTTCTGCTCCTAAATCACAACTATGGGATTATTGGAACTCTAGCAATGAAGAAAATACACAAGCCATTTCACATCAAATTTGGCAGACAACACTTGATACTTATCTAATCCAAGAAAATCACAACAACCTCTTCGATTATCAAAGGGTCAACTCAAAAGATAAAGAGCAATTAGAGCTCTATATTTCACGATTATCAGCCCTTGATCCAAGAGAGTATGCAAAGCTGGAACAATATGCTTACTGGGTCAACTTATATAATGCCTTAACAGTTAACTTAATCGTCGATCATTACCCAATACCATCCATCACTAAACTGGGAGGATTTTTCTCATTTGGCCCTTGGGAACAAAAGATCATTACCATCAATCAAAAAGAGCTGACTCTCAATGATATTGAACATCGAATTTTAAGACCCATTTGGAAAGATCCTCGAACCCATTATGCGGTCAACTGCGCAAGCCTTGGCTGCCCAAACATACAAAAGCAGGCTTTCACAGCAGAGAATACTGAATTATTACTGGAGAAATCAGCCACTGAGTTTATCAATAGCGAAAAAGGAGTAAAGGTCACCAATGATAAATGGGTTCTGTCTTCTATTTATGACTGGTTTGCTGAAGATTTTGGAACGAAACAGCAATTATTTGAGCACTTAGTGCAGTACAACAAGGCACTAAAAAGCGAGAAAAAGAGTATCAGCTATCACTATGATTGGACATTGAATGATACGAATAGATAGAAAAAAACCTCAGCATTTCTGCTGAGGTTTCGTAATTCAAACCTGGCGATGTCCTACTCTCACATGGGGAGACCCCACACTACCATCGGCGCTGTTGTGTTTCACTGCTGAGTTCGGCATGGAGTCAGGTGGGTCCACAACGCTATGGTCGCCAAGCAAATTCTTTTAGCTTACAGAGCTATAAAACTGGTGCTGATACCCAGAATCGAACTGGGGACCTCATCCTTACCAAGGATGCGCTCTACCGACTGAGCCATATCAGCACACTGTATCTTGTGTCACAAGTGACTAAAAAGCCCGCTCTTACAAACGGGCTCTTATAAATTCAAAGCCTGGCGATGTCCTACTCTCACATGGGGAGACCCCACACTACCATCGGCGCTGTTGTGTTTCACTTCTGAGTTCGGCATGGAATCAGGTGGGTCCACAACGCTATGGTCGCCAAGCAAATTTCTTAATTCGGAAAGCTGCTTCGTTCTCATTCACACATTCAATGTTCTTCCATTGAGTCCACAAAACCCCTTCGGTGTTGTATGGTTAAGCCTCACGGGCAATTAGTATTGGTTAGCTCAACGCCTCGCAGCGCNAGCCTGGCGATGTCCTACTCTCACATGGGGAGACCCCACACTACCATCGGCGCTGTTGTGTTTCACTTCTGAGTTCGGCATGGAATCAGGTGGGTCCACAACGCTATGGTCGCCAAGCAAATTTCTTAATTCGGAAAGCTGCTTCGTTCTCATTCACACATTCAATGTTCTTCCATTGAGTCCACAAAACCCCTTCGGTGTTGTATGGTTAAGCCTCACGGGCAATTAGTATTGGTTAGCTCAACGCCTCGCAGCGCTTACACACCCAACCTATCAACGTTCTAGTCTCGAACAACCCTTTAGGACACTTAAAGTGCCAGGGAAGACTCATCTCAGGGCTCGCTTCGCGCTTAGATGCTTTCAGCGCTTATCAATTCCGAACTTAGCTACCGGGCAATGCCATTGGCATGACAACCCGAACACCAGCGGTTCGTCCACTCCGGTCCTCTCGTACTAGGAGCAGCCCCCTTCAATCTTCCAACGCCCACGGCAGATAGGGACCGAACTGTCTCACGACGTTCTAAACCCAGCTCGCGTACCACTTTAAATGGCGAACAGCCATACCCTTGGGACCGACTTCAGCCCCAGGATGTGATGAGCCGACATCGAGGTGCCAAACACCGCCGTCGATATGAACTCTTGGGCGGTATCAGCCTGTTATCCCCGGAGTACCTTTTATCCGTTGAGCGATGGCCCTTCCATTCAGAACCACCGGATCACTATGACCTACTTTCGTACCTGCTCGAACCGTCATTCTCGCAGTTAAGCGGGCTTATGCCATTGCACTAACCTCACGATGTCCAACCGTGATTAGCCCACCTTCGTGCTCCTCCGTTACTCTTTGGGAGGAGACCGCCCCAGTCAAACTACCCACCAGGCACTGTCCGCAACCCCGATGAGGGGCCTACGTTAGAACATCAAAACGACAAGGGTGGTATTTCAAGGTCGACTCCACGCAATCTAGCGACTGCGCTTCTAAGTCTCCCACCTATCCTACACATGTAGGTTCAATGTTCAGTGCCAAGCTGTAGTAAAGGTTCACGGGGTCTTTCCGTCTAGCCGCGGGTACACTGCATCTTCACAGCGATTTCAATTTCACTGAGTCTCGGGTGGAGACAGCGTGGCCATCATTACGCCATTCGTGCAGGTCGGAACTTACCCGACAAGGAATTTCGCTACCTTAGGACCGTTATAGTTACGGCCGCCGTTTACCGGGGCTTCGATCAAGAGCTTCGACCTAAGTCTAACCCCATCAATTAACCTTCCGGCACCGGGCAGGCGTCACACCGTATACGTCATCTTGCGATTTTGCACAGTGCTGTGTTTTTAATAAACAGTTGCAGCCACCTGGTATCTGCGACTCTCGTCAGCTCCATCCGCAAGGGACTTCACCAATAAGAGCGTACCTTCTCCCGAAGTTACGGTACCATTTTGCCTAGTTCCTTCACCCGAGTTCTCTCAAGCGCCTTGGTATTCTCTACCCGACCACCTGTGTCGGTTTGGGGTACGATTGCTTATAATCTGAAGCTTAGAGGCTTTTCCTGGAAGCAGGGCATCAATGACTTCACTGCCGTAGCAGCTCGACGTCGTGTCTCAGCCTAATAAGAAACCGGATTTACCTAGTCTCTTAGCCTACGCACTTGAACCAGGACAACCGTCGCCTGGCCCACCTAGCCTTCTCCGTCCCCCCATCGCAATTATAAGCAGTACGGGAATATTAACCCGTTTCCCATCGACTACGCTTTTCAGCCTCGCCTTAGGGGTCGACTTACCCTGCCCCGATTAACGTTGGACAGGAACCCTTGGTCTTCCGGCGGGGAGGTTTTTCACCCCCCTTATCGTTACTCATGTCAGCATTCGCACTTCTGATACCTCCAGCATGCTTTACAACACACCTTCAACGGCTTACAGAACGCTCCCCTACCCAATACAGTAAACTGTATTGCCGCAGCTTCGGTTTACTACTTAGCCCCGTTACATCTTCCGCGCAGGCCGACTCGACCAGTGAGCTATTACGCTTTCTTTAAATGATGGCTGCTTCTAAGCCAACATCCTGGCTGTCTGAGCCTTCCCACATCGTTTCCCACTTAGTAGTAATTTGGGACCTTAGCTGGCGGTCTGGGTTGTTTCCCTCTCCACGACGGACGTTAGCACCCGCCGTGTGTCTCCCGGATAGTACTTACTGGTATTCGGAGTTTGCAAAGGGTTGGTAAGTCGGGATGACCCCCTAGCCTTAACAGTGCTCTACCCCCAGTAGTATTCGTCCGAGGCGCTACCTAAATAGCTTTCGGGGAGAACCAGCTATCTCCGAGTTTGATTGGCCTTTCACCCCTAGCCACAAGTCATCCGCTAATTTTTCAACATTAGTCGGTTCGGTCCTCCAGTTGATGTTACTCAACCTTCAACCTGCCCATGGCTAGATCACCCGGTTTCGGGTCTATATCCAGAGACTAAATCGCCCAGTTAAGACTCGGTTTCCCTACGGCTCCCCTATTCGGTTAACCTTGCCACTGAATATAAGTCGCTGACCCATTATACAAAAGGTACGCAGTCACAGGACAAAGCCTGCTCCTACTGCTTGTACGTACACGGTTTCAGGTTCTATTTCACTCCCCTCACAGGGGTTCTTTTCGCCTTTCCCTCACGGTACTGGTTCACTATCGGTCAGTCAGTAGTATTTAGCCTTGGAGGATGGTCCCCCCATGTTCAGACAGGATAACACGTGTCCCGCCTTACTCGATTTCACTTATAATGATGGAACAGTTACGGGGCTATCACCCTTTATTGCGCCACTTTCCAGAGGCTTCACCTGCATCATTAAAAGCTTAAGGGCTAGTCCAATTTCGCTCGCCGCTACTTTCGGAATCTCTGTTGATTTCTTCTCCTCGGGGTACTTAGATGTTTCAGTTCCCCCGGTTTGCCTCCTTACCCTATGTATTCAGGTAAGGATACGTGCTTATGCACGTGGGTTTCCCCATTCGGAAATCGTAGACTCAAGTGGCTGTTACTGCCTAATCTACGCTTATCGCAAGTTACTACGTCCTTCATCGCCTCTGACTGCCAAGGCATCCACCGTGTACGCTTAGTCACTTAACCATACAACCCGAAGAAGTTTCGTGTTGCAGACAAGTCACCAAGGTTGTCTCTCATTATTTGAATGAGCGAGAGACGTTTGATTTTGCCGGACTCAATTTTGAAAACTTACCGTAGTAAGCTTTCCCAAGAACACTTGAATGTGTTTGGTATCAATACGTTAAACGTATTGATGTTGAGAACTTTTATTTGATAACAACAAACACGTTCGTTGTTATCAGTCAGCTTTCCAAATTGTTAAAGAGCNTGCTCTACCAACTGAGCTAACGACCCCTTTACTTCACAACGGAAGTGGTATCCCGTAGGGGAGTCGAACCCCTGTTACCGCCGTGAAAGGGCGGTGTCCTAGGCCTCTAGACGAACGGGACACTAAGTAAGAATGTTTGGGAACATCCTCGTCTCTTAAACTGTATAAACCATCAATCTGTGTGGACACTCATCAGTGTAATCTTCGTATAAGGAGGTGATCCAGCGCCAGGTTCCCCTAGCGCTACCTTGTTACGACTTCACCCCAGTCATGAACCACAAAGTGGTGAGCGTCCTCCTCGAAAGGTTAAACTACCCACTTCTTTTGCAGCCCACTCCCATGGTGTGACGGGCGGTGTGTACAAGGCCCGGGAACGTATTCACCGTAGCATTCTGATCTACGATTACTAGCGATTCCGACTTCATGGAGTCGAGTTGCAGACTCCAATCCGGACTACGACGCACTTTTTGGGATTCGCTCACTATCGCTAGCTTGCTGCCCTCTGTATGCGCCATTGTAGCACGTGTGTAGCCCTACTCGTAAGGGCCATGATGACTTGACGTCGTCCCCACCTTCCTCCGGTTTATCACCGGCAGTCTCCCTGGAGTTCCCGACATGACTCGCTGGCAAACAAGGATAAGGGTTGCGCTCGTTGCGGGACTTAACCCAACATTTCACAACACGAGCTGACGACAGCCATGCAGCACCTGTCTTACAGTTCCCGAAGGCACTCCCGCGTCTCCGCAGGATTCTGTAGATGTCAAGAGTAGGTAAGGTTCTTCGCGTTGCATCGAATTAAACCACATGCTCCACCGCTTGTGCGGGCCCCCGTCAATTCATTTGAGTTTTAATCTTGCGACCGTACTCCCCAGGCGGTCTACTTAACGCGTTAGCTCCGAAAGCCACGGCTCAAGGCCACAACCTCCAAGTAGACATCGTTTACGGCGTGGACTACCAGGGTATCTAATCCTGTTTGCTCCCCACGCTTTCGCATCTGAGTGTCAGTATCTGTCCAGGGGGCCGCCTTCGCCACCGGTATTCCTTCAGATCTCTACGCATTTCACCGCTACACCTGAAATTCTACCCCCCTCTACAGTACTCTAGTGAACCAGTTTCAAATGCGGTTCCGAGGTTGAGCCCCGGGCTTTCACATCTGACTTAATCCACCACCTGCATGCGCTTTACGCCCAGTAATTCCGATTAACGCTCGCACCCTCCGTATTACCGCGGCTGCTGGCACGGAGTTAGCCGGTGCTTCTTCTGTCGCTAACGTCAAATGATGCTGCTATTAACAACACCACCTTCCTCACGACTGAAAGTACTTTACAACCCGAAGGCCTTCTTCATACACGCGGCATGGCTGCATCAGGCTTGCGCCCATTGTGCAATATTCCCCACTGCTGCCTCCCGTAGGAGTCTGGACCGTGTCTCAGTTCCAGTGTGGCTGATCATCCTCTCAGACCAGCTAGGGATCGTCGCCTTGGTGAGCCATTACCTCACCAACTAGCTAATCCCACCTAGGCATATCCTGACGCGAGAGGCCCGAAGGTCCCCCTCTTTGGCCCGTAGGCATCATGCGGTATTAGCCATCGTTTCCAATGGTTATCCCCCACATCAGGGCAATTTCCTAGGCATTACTCACCCGTCCGCCGCTCGCCACCCAAGGAACAAGTTCCTCTGTGCTGCCGCTCGACTTGCATGTGTTAGGCCTGCCGCCAGCGTTCAATCTGAGCCATGATCAAACTCTTCAATTAAAGTTTTGTTGGTCCTAAGACCGGCTCAATGAATACTGACTTCAAAACTGCTCTTACTCGAAAGTAAAAAAGTAATTTTAAAGCTATTGTTGTTCCAACAGAACAACAATGAATTGACTGTGCCAAAATCAAGTAAACTTGATTCTGATTGGTCACTCAGTTCATTGATAAATCTTTTTTGATTATCATCAACGAGTGCCCACACAGATTGATAGGTTTATATTGTTAAAGAGC
>NZ_CAWPDB010000039.1:0-6383 GCF_963886625.1 Vibrio sp. V23_P3S9T160 | reverse complement strand
TCCATGCCGAACTCAGAAGTGAAACACAACAGCGCCGATGGTAGTGTGGGGTCTCCCCATGTGAGAGTAGGACATCGCCAGGCTTTGACTTGTTGTTTTTAGATTTTTTTAAAAAATCTAAAGGCAAAAAAAGTAGACGAAACGTCTAACCAGACACGCTGCGGAGCGGTAGTTCAGTTGGTTAGAATACCGGCCTGTCACGCCGGGGGTCGCGGGTTCGAGTCCCGTCCGCTCCGCCACTTATTAAGAGCCTCAGCAGTCACGTTGAGGCTTTCTTCAATGAGTAAGATAAAGTTTTAGGGGTGTAGCTCCAACTGGCAGAGCAGCGGATTCCAAATCCGCGTGTTGGGAGTTCGAATCTCTCCACCCCTGCCATATTTCCTTTCGGGGTATAGAAAGTCTCAACTTAGGTTGGGACTTTTTGCTATCTAGCGTTATGAAAAATAGATACTTCCCGATCTCCTACCTATCAACCCCATCAGAAATACATCAGAAACGCTCATAAAGCCTCTTCAAAACATTTCCGGTACATATCCTTTACTTTCAGCTTCAACCTCGTGGTGAGCTATATAGCTATGAATAGCGCTTGCGGCTACCTAGGGTGAATATTGCCAACAAACACCTTTCATAGAAATTCGACAACGGTATGGTCCATATCCGGTCGCGATGTACTACAGATCTGGAGAGCGAGACGAGTTTATATCCCACTGTTCTTTAGTCGATAGAGCTAGGGCATATCGACACTCATCAGACGGTGCGCTACGGTGCGTCGTTTATAAAGCTAACCTTTATCCGAGTTGTGTAGGGTATCCGGAGATAAATCTCAGTCCTTGTTATAGCAATGTAGGAGTGTTGCCGATGTTCGTTTATTCATGCTGTGGTGATGATTAGAAGTGAGATTACAACGCTGAGCAAAACGAGAATGACGGCAATATACTATTGCTAAAGACTGTTTCTGAGATTTAAGGATAGAGTACCGTGTACTAGTAGTTCTCAATCATTTCGCTATACGAAGTTAAGATAGAAACTTACCAATAATCTATATGCTTGTGGTTGCTTTGGTTGCTTTGGTTGCTTTGGTTGCTTTGGTTGTTTTCTTGTAGTCTGGAATAAAAAACATTCCGAGTGGTAACCAGAAATCTATGAGCACTAAAATCATAACCTCTGTCGCAGATATTATCAGTTTTGCGAAATCTGAAACTGCGCATAATTTGGAAACGTGGTGGTTTAGAGGGCAGTCAGATGCTCAACACAAGTTAGTTCCTGGATTGTTTCGTCCTGTTAATGGCAAATTCTACGATGAAAACAAGCTTATTGAGGAGTTTGTCCGAATGCACCCAGAAGCGCGAGTAAAGCACGTTGATACTTTGGAGCTTCTTACTTATGCACAGCATTATGGCTTACCAACAAGGCTTCTAGACTGGTCTGAGAATGCTTTGGTCGCACTATATTTCGCATGTGCTAATGATGCGGATAGAGACGGCAGGGTTTTCTTTTTACCTAACTATATTGAAGATTTGAATGATTTTGATTATTACAATTACAACTTTGGTAAAGAGTTTACTGAAAAACTAATTGCTTATAATGATGTGGATGATTTTGACCATTTCTTTCTTTCATTAATTGAAGGCATGGATAGCCGAGGTAAAGAACTAGTACTTGATCAGATCTTTATTAATGGTAAATCGCTAAGAGATTATATAGTAGGTGAGTTTCCTACAGATCGTAGAGTTTTCCCAATCGGCGTTGACATACATTACGGTTGTACTGATACAGTGGTGCATGCTGGCTTTATGTACACCCCTAAGAGAATTAACCGACGCTTAATAACTCAACAAGGTTGCTTTACCTGTCATACAGGGAAAGTGATGTTTGGGACGTCTTATGTAAATACGAATGACTTCTTTGATCGTCATTCGAGATCCTTTATCGTTCCTAAAGCTTATAAGCAGTCAATTATGCATGAATTGAAGTACTGCGGTATCTATGAAGCGACACTTTTCCCCGAACTCGATTATCAAACTAAGCATATTAAGAGTACTTGCCTTTTTAGTCGTCCGTATTGAGAGGGGCGTTGATCGGAACAACTTATCTTACTGACATATATGAAGATTCTAATGTGAACCACATAGGAGTCTTCATGTGACCAACCGAACTATTAACCTCACCCCATCTGCTATCAAAGCGCTTCCAGTCCCTCCATCAACAAGTAAAGCTAATGATATTGAATGGTCTGATGAACAGATCATTGGTCTAAAGGTCCTCGTAGGTAGGACGGGAAACAAACGGTACCTTTTACGTTATGTCAGCCCAGTAACTAGGAAGAAAACGAGTATCGCTTTAGGACGCTGGCCAGATTTAGATGTAAACGATGCTCGAACAAAAGCTCGCAAGCTAAAGGTCCAAATTGCTGACGGTATTGACCCGAAGATAGAGCGTGATTCACGCTCTGCTGTTGTGATACCCGATGTTTTCACCTTTTTCCACGAAACCTATTTACCCTGGTCGAAAACCCGTAAGAAGTCATGGAGAGACGATGAAACACGGTTCTTGCGATGTAAGCCTATCTACAAAATTCCCATGGATAGACTTTCTGCTCATGCCATCATGAAGCTTCAATCCCATCTCGCCACTGAAACCTATAATGGTAAACCGTATTCTGTAGCCACGAATAACAGGGTTATTGCACTTGTTAAGGGATTTTGCTCACTATCATCTAAGGTTTTTGATCTACCTAATCATGCAACTAAGGTTAGCTTACTGCCGGAGAATGGTGCCCGTGAGCGATTCTTAAATATTGAGGAAACTGCTTTACTGATAAAGGTTGCTAGAACTTACTACTGTAAGGTTAAAGGTAATCTGATTGCATTGCTGTGGTTAACAGGTTGTCGAATATCTGAGTTAATGGAGAGGCAATGGAGTGACGTTGATTTTGATAATCGTACACTTTTCATCAAAACGACCAAAAATAAGAAACCCCATTTAGTCTATTTATCGCCACTGATGTTGGAGTTACTTTCTGAGCTTCAGGACTTAAAGCAACCGGGGAATCCACATGTGTTTCCCGGTAGTCGAGAAGGGACGCATATATCACCGCCACGTAAAGCTTTGAGGTTGATACTGGATCGTGCTGGTATCGACCCTAAGGGGGTTGTTTTCCATACTGCGAGGCATTCAGTAGCGAGTAATCTACTGAACTCTGGGATGGATGTTACGTCGGTTCAGCGCGTCTTGAATCATGCTGATATGTCGAGCACGCTTCACTACCGAAAATTTGATAGGACAGCGCTAGAACGTGGAGCGAATGCTCTGTCTGATATGGTCGAGAGAGCTAGTGAGAATATAGCGCTATCCGAACCTAAGTCATCTGAAAACTAATATTAAATGAAATAGATAGCCCCTGAATAGTTAGCTCTATTCAGGGGCTTTTTCGTATCTGGAATTTAGATGGAGAAATTCAATGAAAGTTGTGAAAAGCCTTACTGATGCTGAACGGTTGGAGTTGCCCTTACCGATCAAAGAGCAATTGATGTATCAGCTGTTGCTTCCTTGGTCTGGTGACCGTGATGAGGCTGAGAAATTTTGGGAGGAAGTTTCCACGTGTCTGATTTTGATTGAGCGAAATGATACCGATCAAGACTTAGTTGACGTTGATGAATATATGGGAGTCATTCTGTCATATGCGTTAGAAAACACTGAGTTTGTCATTTTGCTACCAGACGAGACTGAACCCTATGTCTTGGCGTGCTGTGTCCATGCTGACGATGGGAGTGGCAGTTTTGTTATGGGTTCCACGAGTAACGCTACCCAAGCGATTAAAACGTTAATTGAACTGGCTGAATAAGGAGAAATTTGTATGAGCCAAAAAGTTGAAAAGGAGAACGAGGTCGATTCGTTCACCATTGTTAAAGAAGGTCAGAGTCCAAAGCTTAGTCCTAAGTCTGAGAGCTTTCTAGAGTACCAGATTGCCTATAAAGAGGATGATCAGGAGTTCTATATACGTGTTTCTAAAAATTCGTCGTCGGGATTGTTCTCGAACAGTTGGGTGCGTCTTGAAGCTATCTTTACGCTACTTGATGGTCAAGTTGGTAAAACTCTTAAGTCAGCAGCGTTGAAACCAGTAATAACAGGTGGAAGTAGTAATTCGTGTGGGTTCTTAGCGGCTATCCTGCGAACTATCTCTATCCTCGATCCTGTACCCGATAATGTGTTCTTACATCAGGTGTCTGGGCGCTATGAAGTGGTGAAGACTGAGCTTCGAGCACTAGCCTCTAACCCTGACTAATCTTTCATACCTAGCCTCGTTCTGAGGCGGTTTACTTACTTAATTATTACAACGAGAATTTATTATGAACTTAACTCTTCAATTTGATGTTGAGCGATTTGTGCTGCCTATTAGCATAGACCTTCAAAATGCTTTAAACCGTATTTGTAACGAGTCGGGAAAGGTGTCGTCTTCAACTCAAGCTGTAACCGTCAACTTTCGAGAGCGTGCTTACTGTCCTGAAAATGGAGGGTATCACCCTGTCGAGATTCGTATCACTAGGCTTAATGATCAATGGGTTTTCGATTACATCACTGACTTTAGTTACTGTGGATTGATGCCTGAGCTAGAGAAAGAAATCGACTTTGATTTTGGGAATGGTGTGGCTTACATCCGATATATGGGTGAAGTTCCCATTACTGAATCCAGTGTCGCTGAGTTCTATTCGATGTGGGAGAGTAATTTTCTGTCCTACCTATCAATGGACTGCTTTGATGAGATTAAGGTAATGGTCGAGATCATAAAGGCATTCTGATTCGTGGTGAGGGTGATGCGATATTGAGCTTCCTGCCTATCTCCCAATTAGAAGCCCGTGAGAAGGTCGCTGACGCGTTACATGATGCGCTGGTTTCTTATGAAGCTGGTAAGTTTGCACAACCAGATCTAAATAAAATTCTATCAATTAACTAAACGTAAGAAGGTAAATACTATGAACACTCCTAAACTGAAAGACCTAATCGAAATCATCGAGCAGTATGGTGACGACTGCCCACGAGGGAATAGTAAAACTATGGGGGGGCTACTTGCTCACTGTATTGAGAGTTACGAAGATGAACACGGAACAATGCAGCAATCTGCGTATTTAATGAAATATGTTCGTACCTGTATGAATAACAACGTTGAAAAGAAAGGTGTCGATAGCATTGGCTATTTGCAACTAATCAAGTTTGTTAAGTCATGGGCTCGCACAGCAAAGTTTAAGTAAGGATAACATCGCTGTAATACGGTCTAGCAAGCCACTGCCTACGTGCATTAGTCTCATCAGAGCATCAGTCCTTCGGGCGCGAAATTTCCTAAACTAGTCTCATCACCGAGCACCTCTTTATTACCAATCTTTCTATATCCGATAACCGACGAAGTATGTCCGGTAATGGATGTACTTCGTCTTTTTTATTCTTCACGAATGGGTAAATAAAGATGAAAACGTTAGAAACAGCCCCAAAAACAGCCTATCAATTGATGCGAGAAACCGAGCGTGAGTTAGAAGACTTCTTTCAATCCACGTTCTTCGATACAAAGTCATTGCTTTTGGATGATCAAGTTAGCAAGTTCGAAGCCGAGCTGCGAGGGCGTGAGGAAGCCAAAAAGGAAGTCGATGAACGTATTAATCAATACTTAGAGGGGGTTAAATCTGCTCCGTGGGCTGCAATGCGTGGCAAGGGTAAAGCCATCCACATATCGATAGACTCTGAGTGGGTCTTTAACAATGAGACAGAGAAGAACGATATTCTTTGTTACTCCTACAGTGTCCGCATTGGTGATAAGTCGTTTAGTGGCGTGAAACATACTGACATGGCGAAACTGATCAAACAGTGTCGTGATCAAGGGCTGTCGAAGGACGAGGAAATGGATAAGCGTAAACAGCTTACCACGAAAGGCTATAAGATCAGCTTCGACAAGTTCATCCAAGAGTTGCTGATAAAAGCTAAAGCGCGCGGTTTCATCGATGAATGGCCTGAGCACACCTTTATCTACGCCCACTTCTTACGTGCCGATATCGCTTCTTTCGAAGAGTTTTGGAACATTGGTAAAAATAACAAGAACCATAAGAACGCACTGACAACGGTTCAAGGTACTGTAACTGTAGTGGTCAACTAAAATTGGCCACGGTTTTAGAGTTTTCCCAATATAATCGTTCTGATTCATTGGGAGTTAGACCACCGTTATACTGATGTGGCCTGAGTTGGCAGTAATATCCGATAATGTAGCGGGTGATCTCTTGTTGAGCCTCAGCGAAGCTACGATAACCCACAGTTGGCACCCATTCCGTCTTCAGACTTCTAAAGAAGCGCTCTATCGGCGCATTATCCCAACAGTTTCCTCGGCGAGATAAACTCTG
>NZ_CAWPDB010000038.1:0-6394 GCF_963886625.1 Vibrio sp. V23_P3S9T160 | reverse complement strand
CAGAGTTTATCTCGCCGAGGAAACTGTTGGGATAATGCGCCGATAGAGCGCTTCTTTAGAAGTCTGAAGACGGAATGGGTGCCAACTGTGGGTTATCGTAGCTTCGCTGAGGCTCAACAAGAGATCACCCGCTACATTATCGGATATTACTGCCAACTCAGGCCACATCAGTATAACGGTGGTCTAACTCCCAATGAATCAGAACGATTATATTGGGAAAACTCTAAAACCGTGGCCAATTTTAGTTGACCACTACAGTTCAAACACTTCACGAACAGTGCCACTGGCGAGATACATGGAAAAGTGCTGACTTTCAGGTGTAAAGCTAGAGCCTCTGACTAAGAAAAATAAGCGCTTAATTTTATGATTTTTCTTAACCCCAGCTAACGCCCGGTTAAGGGGCTGACAACGCAAAACACTGAACTCAAAATAACAACCGTAATCACAAAGGCCGATTTGAACAAAAACCGCCACGCGTTGGCAGTCCCTCTTTAACCGTTTGTTAGGTAAATTTTTTCACTGACTCTGGAACTGCTAATTTTTCACAGATTTCATTCAACAAAGACCATAGATAAAGCTGCCCACAAATTACTAAAATATTATGGTATTCAAAACTATCCATACTTGATCTGCTATTTATAAACAAAGATGAAGGATGTATTAACTTAGAAGTCAATTTGAACACGCTATCGTAGTCATCAACCAATTGAACAGCTTCCGTCATCGCTTTGATTTGTTGTGGCTGCTTTACAACTGGAAGCTCATACTTTTCATATAAACCATCTAACCTTTTCAGTTCATCTTCAAGGTGTTTGTATTCCTCAGAGGTCTCGTTACCGATAGATTGAAAAGCTTGTACTAACGCTTTCTGATCCATAAGAGCTTCCGACACCCATCGATTTAAGTTTTTGTCACTTTGCATAATAAATCTAGCTCTAGCAAGGTTCTCCAATACCGAACGAACACCTAAAGCCAAAAGTTGGATATCTTTGTATGCCCCATTAGCTATATATTTAATGTAACTTTCGTTAGACAATAGCAAGTTTTTCAACATTTCATTTTCGAGAGTAAGATCTAAGTTACACGAACCTTGAGTCCATGCGATAACTTTTTTGTAATTCTTCCCTATTTTTTCGATGTTTTTTACTACGTCTTTTTCAGTTTTTATTTCAACTCTGTCTCTAATACGTTCTACCACAAGTCCGCTCCTACTTATATTATTTACCTAACGCCCGGCTAAGGGGTTGACAACGCACCGCCGAACTCAAAAAAACACACCGTAAACACTGAACTTCAATTTTAAACTAAAGCCGCCACGCGTTGGCAATCCCTCTTGAGCCGTTTGTTAGCCGTTGCCCACCGAATCTAAGATAAATTCAGCCCTTTCTCGGACTGAAACCTTTGGAACCTCAATCAGTTCATAACCAAACTTTTCGTATGCTTTCACCATTTCATGGTATGTCGCAACAGCCTCATTAAAATCTTGTTTACGCTCGATGTCATTTTCATAGATCGTTTCCCACGGTGGGAAAATGAATACTTTTCTGTGATAGGTTAACTCACTGCAACTACTTAATAAGATCTCTGAAATAGCTATTTTTTCAAGCTGACTGTACCCATAAGAATCAATAATACTTCGATCAAAGAAGGTCAGAACTGAGTTGTCATGTGCTTTGTAATTGTTGAGTTCTTCAAGAACCATTGCATCACGGAATGCGACTTTATCTTTCCAAGGTAAAGCTACCCCATCCCGTTCAGTCTGTATTTGAATGACTTTACGGCCGACTTCTGTAGCACTTGGATACCCCAATTGCTCTAAAAACTTAATCACCGAAGTTTTACCTGAACCTGGACCACCAGTAAAAACTACTCGATTGTTCATGGAACCTCCTAAAACTGCTAACGCCCGGCTAAGGGGTTGACAACGCACCGCCAAACTTAAAAAACACACCGTAAACACTGAACTTCAATTTTGCACTAAAGTCGCCACGCGTTGGCAATCCCTCTTGAGCCGTTTGTTAGGCCAACCGATTGACAACGACACTTTCAAAACCAAAGAACAAGCTTTTTTGTAAACTTAAAACTAGCTAACCGATTCATTTATAAACCAAAACGCTAAATCAGCAAAGAAACAAAAAACTCAAATTGAGCGATTTGGAAGAAAAGTGACAAGCGTAGCATGCTCGGCGGACGTTTGGATGCTGAAGGTTATTTTGCCGCTGAATTTACAGCGCCAAGCAACTCAACGCGATCAAGAAACAACAAATATGTGATGACTATTTATTGCTTAACTTAAGCCAGAAAACATGGAATTTACCGTTCAATTCCAACTCGATTTAGCTGATAAAAACTCACTTTGCCTAACGCCCGGCTAAGGGGTTGACAACGCACCGCCGAACTTAAAAAACACACTGTAAACACTGAACTTCAATTTTGTACTAAAGTCACCAAGCGTTGGCAATCCCTCTTGAGCCGTTTGTTAGCCCACGGTACCGATGATGGTGATAATAGCCGACACTATTGATGCTACATTCCCCATTTTGGGCAACATATTCAACAACTTTTCTATTGTACCTTTTCGGGGTTTTTCTACCTTTGCAAGCTCTTCACATGTATCTATTGAGTCAATACTATCGGCTTTATCTTCTGGAGATATGCTTAAAGAATTAACTTCATTACGAAGACCAATAAAAAGTCTCGTTAATTCATCATTAGAGTTATGAATTTCAGCTGATTGTTGATTATTATTGCCAAAGGCATTTTGTTGTATCACATTTTCAGCATGATGAATGATCTGTAAGATTGGACTAGCGACTTCAAAAGTATTGTCTACTGGTAATTCATCCTGAATATCTTCAAGTCTATAACCCAGCTCTCGGAAAAGAGGCTCTGACACTACATCATTAAACGAGTAAATATATTCATCGATCCTACTTGAGCTAATTACAAAGTTGTTAGAGCAAAAAGAAATCAAATCAATCTGTTTGTTTTTTATCCTGCAGAGTAACTCATACATAATTGATAGACGTTCATCAATGTTGGTTGGGAATGATAAACTACCTCTATTATCAAAACTGGAAGCTGCTTTATACCAAGAATCAAATTCTGCTTTTGGATTAGCGATCAACTGCTGGTCTAATTTAGAAAAGAAATCATCATCTTTACAAAATGAAATTAGAAGATCTAAGCGATCATCAAACGTATTCATATCTGCATTAATTAAATCTCTCGAATAATCATAGAAGCGTTGGATACTACGTCTTATTTTTCCTGCCTTCATACTAACTCCGATTGTTACTTAATAATTGAACCATTGCGAATAATGGGCTAACGCCCGGTTAAGGGGCTGACAACGCAAAAACACTGAACCTAAAATAACAACCGTAATCACAAATACCGATTTGAAGTGAAACCGCCACGCGTTGGCAGTCCCTCTTTAACCGTTTGTTATACCGTGATCCGATGCACATTGTAGGAACTTCTTTATCAATTGCCATAGTGCCGTATAATCGCGGCCAAATTACACCACAACAATCCATCAGTGAGTTGCAAATGTCCAAACTATTTTTCAAAGGTCGAATCGATGCTAGACAAAACCACGTCATTTCAGGCTACAACGTAAACCGTGATGTAAAAGCAGGCACTGACGAAGCTCCAATCAATGTTGTCGTCCCTACCGAGGCTCGTAAAGCAGAGATAGAAATATTACTTTCTGAGCACTCGATAATGGCTGATATTGTCATTGACTCAAAGCAACCAGAGAACACTGTTGAGCTTGATACGCTATTAAACAAACCTAAAACTATTACCTATGACAAAACACCAAACCGTAATGAACCGTGCACTTGCGGAAGCGGAAAAAAGTACAAAAAGTGCTGTGCTTAAACCTCGATAATTACGTCCAAAGCCGTCTTCTGACGGTTTTTTTATAAACTAGAACCTATACGATATTCTGCGCGTAAGTCAAAACGGTATAACGCCCGGCTAAGGGGTTGACAACGCACCGCCGAACTCAAAAAACACACTGTAAACACTGAACTTCAATTTTGCACTAAAGCCGCCACGCGTTGGCAATCCCTCTTGAGCCGTTTGTTAGGCCAACCAATTGACACCGACACTTTCACAACCAAAGAACGAGCTTTTTTGTAAACTTGAAACAAACTAACCGATTCATTTATAAACCAAAATCTCAAATCAGCAAAGAAACCAAAAAACTCAAATTTAGCGATTTGGAAGAAAAGTGACGAGCGTAGCATGCTCGGCGGACGTTTGGATGCTGAAGGTTATTTTGCCGCTGAATTCACAGCGAAAAACAACCCAACACGATCACGAAACAATAAATATGTGATGACGATTTATTGCTTAAGTCCAGCCATTAAAACATGGAATTTACCGTTCAATTTCAACTCGATTTAGCTGATAAAAACTCACTTTGCCTAACGCCCGCTTAAGGGGCAGACAACGCTACTACCAAGCTTCCGCATAACACCGGAATCACAAAAACTAACGCATGATAAAAATGCCGCGCGTTGGCTGTCCCTCTTGAAGCGTTTGTTAGGTGTTTTGTTGCTTACTTTCTTGAAGCTTCCCAATATATCTATGGGCTACGTAAGATAATAATATTGCCAGAGCAAGATACAGGCCTCGGTGCAACGGTTGTTGCAGGCTCGAAAACAACATGTCTATCGAAAATAGAGGCACCAATACACAAGCCACCATCAAGACAACATTGCCTGTCGTTGTGCTAGATTCACCACCGCAATTTAGACAGACATGGTTTTTCCAACGACTAATTTTCCATACTTTAAAGTAGCTAACTCTCACACCGCAATACGGACACTTCATATTCTCTCCTTGAATTGACACTCCATCAATTGACACCTAACGCCCGGCTAAGGGGTTGACAACGCATAGCCGAACTCAAAAAACACACCTTAAACACTGAACTTCAATTTTGCACCAAAGCCGCCATGCGTTGGCAATCCCTCTTGAGCCGTTTGTTAGCTGAATTTTTCCATAACAAAGTTACGCAGCTTTTGGCCTCGGACTTCTACCATTTGTTCTTGCGCAACTTTGAAGCCAAACTTCTCATAAAACGGGCGAGCTGTAATACTGACTTCAGAGTAAAACCTAATAATTCCTTGTAACTCGCCAACTTTTAACACGTGCTCCATCAAGTTTCGTCCGATACCTTTACCTTGATGCTCATGGTGACAAAAGAAATGATCAATTAATCCGCTTTCTTGAAGGTCGGCATAACCAACTATTTCACCACCGATTTCTGCAACAAAAGGAGAAATCGAATTCATTTTGCGCTGCCATATATCAGAAGAAAATCCGTTGGGAGCCCATGCTTCGACTTGCGCTTGAGTATAATCACGTATATTCACATTACGAATCGTGTGATAGAAAATAGCCCATAAATCACGAGCATCTGATTCTTTATATTTTCTAATTTTGATCATACTGATATTTACCACCATTCAGCTAACGCCCTGTTAAGGTGTGAGCAACGCAATACCGAAGCTGCCGCATACCACCTTAAACACAAAACGCAACGCATAGCAAAAATGCCGCGCGTTGCGAATCACTCTTAAACAGTTTGTTAAATGACCTATGACTTCGGTCTTTTCATTTGGTTTAAATGATGCTGTTTAATCTCTGGTGCAATTTGACTTGGTTTACTACTATCACCCGATTTTTTTAAATAGTCCCAGTTCGTTTTGCCTTTGAGTGTGTGGACTTCTGATAGTTTAACTGTCTTTGTCATTATCTCTCTCCTTTGGTATGCGGAAAGTTTCAAGTTCCTTTTCGGTTGGAATAGTACTATCTGGATCACTGAGAGCTGCCTCATTGATTTCCTTATCAGATAGCGCATCAACTTGATCTTTAACTGTTTTGCCGCGAGAGAACTTCAAATTATCAATTGAAACCTTTTTTATTGTCATACTACACCACCTGGGAATACGGCTTCATAAAACCTCTCTCATAAGCTTTTTTTTCACGTGAGTTAGCTTTACGTGCTGAGATTAACCTAATGTTTCCACTTGAGCTTCTCTCTGTATAAATCACAAACAAAATACCATATTTTGTCTTGCCAATCGTCTGAAACCTAGCTTCACCATAGTCGGAGCGAGTATCTTCTCTTTCAATTCTGCTAGTATCAAGAAAAATGTGTACAGCATCAGCAAAATCAATTTTGTGTTTTGCCATATTTATCAAGTTTTTGTTCTCATCCCACTCAAATTCCATAGTTTCTCCCGTTGCTCTAATACGAGTTCGGATGAGTATAGAATTTCAAAATATAGATGCGATTAAACAAGACACTTAATTCGCGCCAACTCAACATTCATCATACTTCTTCTACATTAAGTTGCACCGACTTGAAAGGTCA
>NZ_CAWPDB010000037.1:0-6509 GCF_963886625.1 Vibrio sp. V23_P3S9T160 | reverse complement strand
GACTAGGGCATTATATATAGAAGGTAATATCACTACATTTAATAACAGCTATAAATATTAGACTACTTATTTATATCTTTGTGAACCAGGCTAATAATACGTTCTAATAGTTTGTTCATCGACCTTCGTTGTGGTTTATCATTCTTATGTAAGATCTCAACATAAGCACTAGCAATAAAAGTCTTATAGTCACTCTCGGAAATGTGTTTTGTGCTTAAATTTTCAAAGACATTTTCCATTGCTTTTCGCTTAGTGAAACAACTTAATGCCTTATCAATCGTATCCAAGAAAAGCGCTTCAATAACAGTTTCAAAACCCATTTCAACATCTTTAAGCGTAGAAATCATCTCAACGACATACACGACATCAGAAGCGCCTTTTAATCTTTTACGTGCTCTCATGTTCCACTTCATATCATTTATTAATTGTTCCACTTCCGTGCGATATCTAACATTCACAGAAAGCATCACAAGATAAGTCATCATATCTTGATCTTGCTTACTTTCATAAACTCTAAGCGCATTATCTGATTGTTCTTGAGCGTGCGCAGCCGCTCTTTCAAGCTCTTCTTCATAGTTACTCAGGTCCTTACAGGCATCATCTAGAATACCGTTTGCAATGAGCTTTCCTAGTGTATATTTTCTATTTCCACCTAACTGGGTGGCAGACATTCGTACCCCGTCGAGATTAAATACAATACCCACCGCAATCCCCTTCTTTGTTTGTAGTTCCACTTTGAGGCTTGAATGTGTTGACTCAACAGCAGTGACAAACTCTGCAAGATTAGAGCGTTGCTTTAACTTATTGATACCAGTTTTTACCAGTCGAGCTATTTGAGCCTTTTTGTTAAATGTTTTAGCGTCATTAATATTAGCAGCAGTATCGTAACCAATTTCATTACTACTTACTAATTGTCGCAGACCAAACTCTATCTCTAGCTCCCTCATTACTTCTTGCGCTCGTATCTTGCTATAAGAGTCTTTGATGCGCTTTCTTGTCACTATATCGATGGTAGATGTGATTACATGTATATGTTGTTCATCGGTATCATTATGTTTAAAAGCAATATATCGACAATTTGCATAACCCAAATGGTTCATCAACTTTTTAGCTGTTTTACACCATTGTGGATTAGTTAAGCTTTCATTTGTATCGAGGCTAACTATCATGTGCTTAAACTGCTGTTTAGCACTTGGGTTAAGTCTAATAGATTCTTGCATCTCTCTTATCGCAAGTGTCATATCTAACATCTCCCCTGGTGCGTTTTTAGCATTTACAGGGATATGTATAATATTATTTGCATAAATAAATTCTGTTACTGCATTAGCGATTTTAGTGGCTCCTGCACCATAATTTACTAAATATTTAGCCACTCGTTCATCGTCACCAGCAACATACTTTATGAGAGTATCTGCGGTCTGCTCAGTGTGCTTACCGCCTTTTTGTTCGGGTTCCTTATAGATCATGACTTGACCCTCTTAATTCTTTCAGTGCCCGAACAAGCTTGTCTTCACTTAAATGCTGTTTTGCTATTTCATAAGCCGCTTCTTGAGTAAAGCTATTCACTAGCAAGTGACGAGTTGCCTGAAACTCTCTTAATAGTCCCGCTAGTACTACAAGAGTACTTTCTATTTCATCTCTTGTGAGAGCTTTACTATTCTCAATATCGGTGGCAATTGTTTTAATTTGATCACTAAGTTCTGAAGTTTCTGAGAAGAACTCTTTAGATGCCTCTAAAATGATGGGTTTGACTTTTACAGCATTATTGATGACGTCACGAGTAAATGCTGAAAGCTTTGAATAACCAGCCATGCATTGCTTATTAACTAGCTCTTGATATTCTTTTTCAGTGAGATTTGTCTTTACTGATTTAATCTGCAAATCAGCAGGTTCTTTACGAGATTTGTATTTCTCTTTTTTTACTGTCTTAATGGCAGTTTCAATAGCTCTAAAATCTTTTGCACCTACATTTCTGAAAATGTCTAACATATCGTTGTTCATAATTATTACCTTTTATTGTATCTATACTCACCTCTCAAACAATTAGATATAGCTATTAGGATCTAAGACTAACAGCATATGATAAACCAGCGCTAACACCGAAGGGGGTTAGTGCAACCAACCAGAATGGGCGGAGTATTTGTCGGAGTTTTTATTTGGGACAAATAAACGCGCAGACACAGCTTGCTTCAAAATCCATTTTTATATTATCACTTTATAACACCATTAATTTCAACAAATATTTTTAACCTTGTATATTTAAAGTTATCATTAAAAAAAACAAAACAAGCATCAACATATGAAAATTAAATAAACACATAATAATCAGTCAGTTACAAATACCCCAATGCATTATTGCTTTTAGCCTACTTACTGATTAAGTAAAAAACAAGCTAAGATACTTAAAAGTTAAGTTGTTGTTCAATGTCTTATTATTATAGTATAAGAAACGAGTGATTTATTTCACATTCATGATGAAAATAATTTACTCACTGATAATTAATAACTAATTAATTTAGAGTGACTGTAGATTGATTTTTCAACACAAGATCAAAATAAGCCGTTAGTTTTTCAAACGCACTCTATGTTAAAATAACTAACAATTGAATTGCTCATTGAAAAATGATCACCACACTATCTTTCATTCTCCCAATCATTTAATTAAATACAGTGTATACTCGTACACAAGCGATACAGATCGTAAGCTAATTCACTGACAAACCATTACCTTTTCGGTTTTATGCATTCTTTGATATTCTTATGAAATGAATTTGTACTGAGCTGGCTAATCATATGAAATCAACATTAGACAAATCAAAGCTATCTGAATCCGACATTATCTCGAGATCCATTCTTCCTTCGCTCAAAAATGCAGGATAAGATGACGTTAATGGATGGTTTCGTAAACACTGGCATAATGTAGATAAGAAGCAAGAGACAATAGATGAATCAGCCATTATTTAGCAGTTTATTGGATAAGTACGATGGTATCTAAGAAATTGATATTATTTATTTTTTGAAGATGAAACCTTTTGAAATGATTGGCGTCCTGATGAGATCGTCAAAAATTGCTTTGGCAGACAAAAACCATATTTAGTGTCAATCTCTTAGTTGGAAGCAGAGATTTATCAGTTAGCATAACCCTTATTGGGCTAGGTTGGCCAATTTTAGCCTGATTAACAACAGAATATCACAATGCATATCTATATTTTTGGTAACCTAAATTCAGGCAAAACAATGTTAAGCAAACAAATGCAAGGACGTTTGCCTGAGTTCACTTATTTATCATTAGATGAGTATCGAATTCGCTTTGGCGATGGAACCGAGCAAGGTGAGCAACTTGCTTGTGAGCATTTCCTTGCTGCGGTTAAACAACAGGAAAATGCGATTGTTGAATTTACAGGATACGGTCAAACAGCTAGCCTTCTTACCAATCAATTAGATAGGAAAACAGGCATATTAATCTGTTGCACTAGAGATACTGAGCAGAGCATCAATGCAATTGATGATGAGAAATACTCAAAAATCCCTTACCCATCATCCTACAAAAGACTGCAATCTGTTGATGAAACTATTAGATATTTGAAAGATAAAATCATACCGACAGAACTAGAAAGTCACTGGCAAAGACAGATTTGGCAGTCTTACAGTTTTGACTTCTCTGATAACTTTGATTCCTTCTGGTCGGCCTTCCCATTATCTCAACACACTTGGGTCAGTAAGCTGAATAAAGTATTAAGCACAGATACAAGCGCACCTACAGCTCTACTTTACGGAAGCTTGGGGGCTAATCAGTTAACAAAGCGCTCTGATATCGATTTATTTATTCAGTCATCGATTTCGGTTCAGGGTTGGCATGAAAGGCTCCTCAGATTGTTCGGTGAACAATTGGCTCATACCGATATTTTGGGGTCGAAAATCACTCTTAGAACACAAGACCGATTGCTTATAGAAATCGTTATAGGCCAACCGTTGTCTGACATTTCTCTTTATTATCGCGAGTCACAAATCTACAACGTTCACTTCACTATTTTAAAGGATGAGCTTGGCCTTGCAGAACAATTAGACGCCGTTACCAAAACACATACAAGCGAGCGAAAGCAAGCCAAAGAGTTGGCCGCTCAGGTTTACTTTTTATTTTGCTCCTTACCGAACCTTATCGCTAACAAAGACAGTTACAAGTACCACTTTCACTGCTCTATCATCCAGCACTATTGTGTTCAGCTAGAACATTTATTGCTAAGTGAGTTTAAACACAACTACCTTCCCAAGCACGCTGCTACAACATTGATTGACTTCCCATGGCAAGTATTTAAAGGCTCAGCAACTCATATCAGTACAGTGCAATATACTGAACTTTATCAGTACCTAATCACACTGTTCGAACGGCTTAGAAAGAAACAACTGATTAAAAGTAATGGCTATTTCTCTGTGGAGAATAGCTTTCTCCATGAGATCCCTAGCGAAGATAACAAGGCTTAAAAATTGAAAAATCATCAAATAAAAACAATCAACTACCAACTGTGGCTAGTGCTGATTCTGACAAGCTTAATACCATTAATCTACTCAACTACACGAATCCATTTCTTGGGCAGCATCCCTAGCCCATGGACTTTTAGCATTGCAGCACAAGTTGCATGGCTAAATGTAGGATATGAAGTCCTCAGCGAAGCATTACTTATCCCTCTAGCATTTATTCTAGGCAGAGTTATTCATAGTAATGAAGCTTTTCGCGAACGAGCCAGTCTATCTCTTTTGGTTACCTTAACTTGCTACTTTGTGGTGACCGTAATGGTATTGTGGCTAGCCCCGAACTTTGTAGATGCTATGCAGCAACAGGCTGAATTATTGACCCAAACGATCCAATACATTCGATTGGAATCTGCCGCTATTTTGCTTTCCAGCTTCTATGCTTTTTTGTCTTTGATTCTCGTCCTAAGAAATGAACGAAAGGCGCTGTATGGTCTCCTAATAGTACAAATGCTCATGACTGTCATTTGTGACAGCATCTTCGTCAGTCAACTACCTTACTCCCTTCAGTTAGGAGTGAATGGTATTGCTCTGAGTAATATCGTAGTCAATAGTCTTCTCGCACTGTTTGCCCTGATTTATTTATCGAAATCAGGGATCACTCTGAGCTTCAAGTTTTCTAAAGGAGATCAATCGCAATGGCTCAAAGAATGGGCAAAGATTGGATGGAAGTCAGGGCTTGAGTCACTCGTGCGAAATACTGCCTTTATTGTCATGATTCTTCAGCTTATTAACCAAGTGCAACAAGCGGGAACATTCTGGGTTGCTAATCAATTTATTTGGGGCTGGCTACTACTCCCCGTTTTGACATTAGGATATCTGGTTAAGCAAGATGCTGCGACAAACAATGGATTAACATCTGAGCGAGTCAATAGCTACCTTTGGATAACGTTAGGAATTATTGCTGTTTGGATACTCACCGCACCGCTTTGGAACAGCTTTATAGCCAATATCATGGGGATAGAGAACCCAGAATCAATCACCAGTCTAGTTTGGCTAATGGTTGGGTTCTATGTCATTTTCAGTTTAAACAATGTCATCGACAGTTACTTTTATGGTATTGGACGCACGGATTTAATGCTGTATCAATCACTTATCGTAAACACCTTGTTTTACGGTTGTGCTTTTGTGCTTTACCAAATCGGTATCTTTGCCCCAACTCTTGAACGAATCGCCATAATGTTTGGCTTGGGCATTACTGCTGATGCGATAATAACTTGGCTATTATACTTAGTTCTACGTAGTAAAACGGACGATATACAAGCGGCTGAAATCCAGTCGTAAGGCCCTGTAAATAATTCTGTATAATTGCAATTCGTATAATCTTTGTCTTCACTAGATGAACATATAAACGCAAAAATGTAGAATAAAACGCCTATTTATCCGATTTATTCTACCCACACCCTTTCATCCAGTCAGCTGATAATTATACCGTCTTTGGGAAGCACAATATCCAGCTCTAACGCAACAAAAATTGAGGACTAAAAAATATTGATTGATTTTGATACGGCTATGAATCTAATACTGTGGGTAGATTAAATCTCAGTAATTCTTTACCTTCTGATTTCCTAGATCTTACTTCTAATCCAACAAAACCTTGTTGCGAAATAGATTCAACAAGTTGATCTATTTCACGTTCATTATCATCATATCCACATTTTATTGAAAAATTGTTTAAAGAGCCTATAATTATTTCCATTTTATCTTTTGTGAAGTACACCGTTATACGGTTATCTTTCAAAAACTGATTGAATAAAACTCTATCCTTTTCTTCAGAAAAATCAATATCAAGGTTAGACAGTTTTCCTGTGACACGTGATTTACTAGCCTTGATTTCATTTTCAATTTTTTCTCTTTCAATTCTTTTAATATTATATTGATTTTCCCATTCTTCATCATCAGAATATTGTGTCATATATTCACGTATCTTTGACATACTCTTATCAATCGCATTAATTTTCTCTTCTAAGTGAGAAATG
>NZ_CAWPDB010000036.1:0-6515 GCF_963886625.1 Vibrio sp. V23_P3S9T160 | reverse complement strand
TATTTTAGGTGAGCCTGAAAAGTACAGTGGTGACAATACCGTCGAGACTCCTTCATTGTCTGAGTTACGACGAATAATAAATGAGCATGACTCATGGCTTATTGATTTTACAAAATCAGTGAGTGTAGACGAACTCAAACGTAATGTGATTTTCCGTTTTATCGATGGTGGTTTTGGACAGTTAACAATAGAAGAAATTTTGTTTCATTTACTGACGCATGGCAGTAATCATCGAGGTATGGCCTCAAGAGGGACAGCCAACGCATGGCATTTTTACTATACGTTGGTTTTTGTGATTACGGTGTTATGCGGAAAGCTAGTAATAGCGTTGTCTGCCCCTTAAGCGGGCGTTAGGTGAATTGGTGGAATAATGCAGCAAGTTTTAGTTTTAGAAACGGAACGTTTAATCCTTAGGCCATTTGAGCTGTCTGATGCAGAGCAAGTATCAGTATTGGCTGGCGATAAACGAATCGCAGAGATGACGGCAAACATACCGCATCCATACGAAGTGTCAGATGCAATTTCATGGATTGAAACACATGAAACCGGCTTTGCCAGCGGTGAGAGTATTGTTTATGCGGTTGTACATAAAGAATCGTACGAGCTTATTGGTGCAGTGAGTTTGCCGAGTTTAAAAGATGGCCAAGGTATCTTAGGTTATTGGTTGGGTGTCGATTTTTGGGGGCAAGGTTATGCGACAGAAGCTTCAAAGGCATTAATAGAGTACGCAATAGAATGTCATGGATTGACAGAGTTAAAGGTTATGCATCTTGTTGGCAATGAACGTTCAAAGTCAGTTATCGATAAACTTGGTGTTACTTACATAGAAAACCAAACACTTCGTATGCAAGGTGGTGAGCGAGAGGTTTGTGTTTATATTTCAGCGGTATAAATTCACCTAACAAACGGCTCAAGAGGGATTGTCAACGCGTGGCGGCTTTAGTACAAAATTGAAGTTCAGTGTTTACAGTGTGTTTTTTGAGTTCGGTGGTGCGTTGTCAACCCCTTAGCCGGGCGTTATATGCCATCTAGTTCTGTGTTCTATACCGCATATGAAATAGCATCTTTACTATGTTGAGCGGTCGGCTTGTATTGTCTACAATAGCGCACTTTTTACATATTTTAGGTTATGAATATGAACGACACTACAGCTAAACCCGCTTTGCCGGATCACCTTGCTGGTAATCCTCGCAGCCCACACTATGTAGCGGAGTGCTTTGAACATCACATTGGCATTCGTCTAAATGGCAAAGAGCGTACTGATGTTGAAGAATACTGCATTAGTGAAGGGTGGGTGAAAATTCCTTCACCGAAAGCTAAAGATCGTTTTGGCCAGCCGATGCTGATTAAGTTAAAAGGTGAAGTTGAAGCTTTTTATAAATAAGCTGTATTTTATACCGTCCGCATGCAATGTGTTGATAACTATGTAATTCAATGCATTGCATTCAAGATCTAGCTAGGTTTCTCATCCAAACATATAACAAACGGCTCAAGAGGGATTGCCAACGCGTGGCGGCTTTAGTGCAAAATTGAAGTTCAGTGTTTACCGTGTGTTTTTTGAGTTCGGTGGTGCGTTGTCAACCCCTTAGCCGGGCGTTAGTTTTTTCCGGTCAAATCAATAAAAATACAGTTGGTCGACAAAATGAAAAATAGAAATGGTTATATAGGCGTCAATGGCTCGGAGATTTATTACGAACTTTCCGGCAATCCTGAGGGTGAACCATTATTGATGCTTCATGGCGGCCTTGGTTCGCTGAATGAGTTAAGTCCCATTCACAAATATGTAGCTGCGGACTATCAGTTGATAAGCATAGATTTTCGTGGTCACGGAAAATCACTCTTAGGTGGACTCCCACTTAATTACATGCAGTATCAACAAGATGTCCAGAATGTTCTTAGTTACTTGGGTATTGAGAAATACTCAATTTTTGGTTTCAGTGACGGTGGCATCGTGGGTTATCGGCTAGCAGCACAAGAGCCAGAAAGAGTGTCTTGTTTGGTGACACTGGGTTCGCAGTGGCGATTGGAGGCAGATGACCCATCAATTGAATTGTTAAGTGGTTTGACGGCTGAGTTTTGGGTATCAAGGTTTGCAGATGATGTTGCATTTTATGAGGCATCAAATCCTAAACCAGATTTTCCTAAGCTTGTAGACATGGTAAAAGCCGTTTGGCTGGATATAACAGAAACTGGCTATCCAGATGAGTTAGTTGAAAAAATTTGTTGCCCGACGTTAGTAATGCGAGGTGATAATGACTTCTTGTTTTCGTTGGATGAGGCGGTGGCTTTAAAGTCGAAAATCGCAGGTTGTAGTTTTGCCAATATCCCATTGACAGCACATTCATCCCATCACGAATCACCAGAGCTCGTGGGTGAGATGCTAAAACAGTTCTTGTCGCAGCACAAAAACTAACAAACGCCTCAAGAGGGACTGTCAACGCGCGGCGTTTCTAGTCCCAATGAGCCGCAGTGGTTTCGGCTGTTGTGTTTGAGTTTAGTGGTAATGCGTTGCCAGCCCCTTAGGCGGGCGTTATGTAACAAGGAGAGTCCGGCTAAATGGAAGTAATATCTGAAAGGCTACGGATGAAGCCATTATCGGGAAATGACTGGCCTTTATTTCTGCAACTCCATACGAATCCTAGCGTTATTTCGCTTTGTTTTGATGAACTGCCAAAGTCAGAAATTGAGAGTAAATTTAAATCTCGATTAGCACCTTGGTTTGTAGATTCGAAGCATTGGCTATGTTTAGTTGTTGTCGAGTCCACAACGAACAAAGCAGTAGGTATAACAGGTTTTTGTGTTAACGATTCTGTTGCTGAAGTTGGGTTTATGTTTTTGCCCGAATATCATGGACTCGGGTATGGTACAGAGTCACTGCAAGCTCTCATAAATTATTCAATGTCAGAGTTCGGCATCGACAAATACAGTGCAATTGTTACCGAGGGCAACATTGGTTCCGAAAAGGTACTTACAAAAGTGGGTTTTGTGCTCGATAGGATAGTGCCTCAAGCTTATGAAATTGGTGGTCATTTGTACGCACAGATCATGTCTACAAATACGCGTAAAATTGTTACATAACAAGGCGTTTAAGTGGGATTCATGCCGCGTGGCATTTTTGGTTTACTGTGAGTTTTGGTGGTGAAAGTGGCTTGCGGAAAGTTGGTTTATGCGGCATTCACCCCTTAACGCGGCGTTATGCAACTCAGGTAAATTTAGGGGTTCAATCTTTTTAGATTTCTCCAGCCATTCGTTTTGTGTTGTCGGCAAATGAGCTTTTTTACCCTAAAATTCGTGGTTAACTCAAGCCGTAAAACAGGCAAAGTTCTTTGTTTGCCTCAATGAGTTTTGGTGCTGGTTTGTTGCCAATTCAGCGTGCGCAAAGTGTGGAAAGGGCAAGTTAATCGAGCATTTTGCACTTGCTGAAAGTCTTGCTTGTTGAGTTTGTCTCATTCAAAAGCTTGGTTTGTTGTTGAACGGTGGACTTTGTTTTGGCGGCTTATTTATCACGGCTCTGGCTTCGGTTGGTTCTTGAATCACTCAACCATTGCAATTGTGGCTTTTGGTCGTGTAAATTCAGTTTATCTCATTGAATTTGCATAACATAAAAAATCAGCCACATTTGCAAAATTTAAAAGGATAGAAATTGAGCAAGGTAATTCTAAAAGGCTTCATTGTTGTGCCAAAAGCAGAGCTAACTGCTGTTATCAATGAGCTAGACAATCATATTCGTCTCACGAGATTAGAAGATGGTTGTCTGATTTTTGAAGTCACGCAAAACGAAGAAAACCCATATCGATTCGATGTGTATGAAGAGTTTAGAGATCAAGCTGCTTTTGATAAGCATCAGCTAAGAGTTAAATCTTCTACGTGGGGTAAAGTTTCCGCTAATGTTGAACGTAATTATGAAGTTACGGTGAGTTGCGCATAACAAACGCCTCAAGAGGGACTGTCAACGCGCGGCGTTTCCAGTTCCAATGAGCCGCGGTGGTGATGGTTGTTGTGATTGAATTTAGTGTTATGCGTTGCCAGCCCCTTAGGCGGGCGTTATGCGATTCGAGGAAGAGAACAATGAGAGCACCATTTCAAGTATTAGTTTTTCCGTATCAAATTCTCGAACAACAACCTCGATACTTAATCGGCCAACGAAGTGATAATGGTATATGGCAAGCTATTTCAGGCGGTGGTGAAGATAGTGAATCTATTCTTGAGGCTGCAAAGCGTGAACTTCAAGAAGAAACTAGTTTAGTTGGCAGTGATTGGCAGCAATTGGACTCAATGTGTATGCTCCCCAAAGTGTACTATGTGGATCATGAGAATTGGGCTAATCATCGGTTTGTCGTGCCTGAATATTCTTTTTCAGTTCGAGTGTTTGCTGAGCCTCAGTTATCAAATGAGCATACAAATTTTCGTTGGTGTGACTTTCAAGAAGCGAGTGAGCTTTTGAAATATGACTCAAACAAAATAGCTCTATGGGAGCTTGAGCAGAGACTTAAGAGCACGCTGTGAAAAATCGCATAACAAACGCCTCAAGAGGGACTGTCAACGCGCGGCGTTTCCAGTCCCATTGAGTCGCGGTGGTTACGGTTGCTGTGTTTGAGTTTAGTGGTAATGCGTTGTCAGCCCCTTAGGCGGGCGTTATGTACTTTTAAGGAAAATCAGAAACGTATGGATAAAAATGCTGAAATTTTGCGTCAGTACTACGAAAAAGCACTATCTCGTCCACATTCAAAACGTACTGAGTTTGCAGTTCGTCTCAATGAATCAAATCTCAAAGTAGCCACTGACTGTGGTTGTGGAACAGGCAGTGATATCGAATATCTAGAGCAACAGGGTTTTCAAGTTCATGGCTTCGATATTAATCCTGATTCGGTCGCTATTTGCAGAGACAGATTTGGGTCAAAGCCATTAGTGGATATTGCAGAGTCTTCGTTTGAGTCGTTCGACTATCCAAAATCTGGTGTAGTTATCGCAAATTCCAGTTTGTTCTTCGCTGACCCAAACCAATTTGAATCGACTTGGATCAACATTAAATCTTCAATTGAAATAGGTGGGGTGTTTGCTGGTGACTTCATGGGTTTCAAAGACAGTTGGGCTCACAACTATCGTAGTCCGACAACACCTTTATCGGAGTTAGAGGTAAAGGGTTTGTTCTCTGACTTTGAAATAGTCAGGTTCTTTGAACGTGATGAAAAGGCTAAAACTTCATTGGGTAGAATGAAGCATTGGCATACATATTCCGTGGTCGCGGTGAAACGTACATAACAAAGCATTAAAGAGGGACTTGGCACGCGTGGCATTTTTGGTTTGCAGTTTGTTTAGTGGTTAAGGTGCTATGCAGCAACTTTTGTAGTGCGTGCCTGCGCCCCTTAACGCGGCGTTAGAAAAATGGAGAAATCATGCGAAAGATATTAATAACCGAGATTTTATTATCGATCTTACTTGGATCAGTACCAATGCTATTGGTTAGTAATCAACCGAATTTTTCAGCGACCAAAAGCCTTGCTAGTTTGAATCCTGGTGACATCGTAGTTAACTACTTTTTGTATTTACTCTGTATTCACGCTTTTGTATGGCTTGTTAATAGACAAGTGTTAAAAACAAGCCATGTTGTTTCAGTCTTATTTCAAGAACTTCATGAAGTTACGCATAAGCTTGGGTTTGCTATTCATGGTATTTATCGAGTGTTGGCAGGTGCAGTGCCGGTGGCCATGTGGTTTGAACTTGATAGACTTGGTCTTGTACAAGGTTGGCAAGCTATAACGATACTTAGTATGACATTAGCTATATCAAGTTTGCTAGCCAGTGTAGCTTTGTCTAAAGCTACAGAGCACACAGCTCCAAGAATTCCACTATTTAGGAAATAATTTTTCTAACAAACGCTTCAAGAGGGACAGCCAACGCGTGGCATTTTTACTATGCGTTGGTTTTTGTGATTACGGTGTTATGCGGAAAGTTAGTAGTAGCGTTGTCTGCCCCTTAACCGGGCGTTATGTTTAATCAGCATCACAAATCACCACTGTTTTTATATACAGCAATATGAGTTCAGCTATCATATTGAGCTTTGAACACATTCGAAGAATTAAATATGAGCAACTATCTAGAGCGCGGCATTAAAGAACTCGTTGAAGAGTTCATTTCTTGTGGGAAACCTTGCCCATCAAAACAAACTATTTCTGAGCGTCGTGCCGGTTATCTATCAAGTACAGTTTTAGCTGGCTCTAGCCCTGAAATGGCCGATGAGTTTGTTGATGAGCTGGATGGTATTCAAATCAAAGTTTATAAGCCAAGCGATAAAGCTAATTTGCCAATCACGATTTACTTTCATGGTGGTTGTTTCATTAGTGGTGGTTTTGAAACACATGAAGCACAACTGAGACAGTTAGCTCATCTATCAGAGACTATAGTGGTTTGCATTAAGTACCGATTAGCACCAGAACATACATATCCATCAGCTCATGATGATGTATTTCAGACCACGTTGGGTATCAAAGAGCATGGTCATAAATATGGCGGTG
>NZ_CAWPDB010000035.1:0-6521 GCF_963886625.1 Vibrio sp. V23_P3S9T160 | reverse complement strand
ATAGAAACTAATACTAAAGACTCACTAGATGAACAAATATTAGAATTGAAAAGAGTTATAAAAACAACCGAACAACAAATTAAATCTTACAATCTTGACGAAGTAGTTAAAGATATTGAAAGCTTTATTCAAAAGACCATGAACGACATAGGTGACAAGTTTGACTTTGAAAGTGATTACAAGCCAATCAATCTTAACTTCTCTTTGAAAACGTTTGACATCTGGCATGAGCCGAGAGATGAAAAGAATAAGAAGATTTTTCTACGTTCTATGGGGAGTGGAGCGAACTGGTTATATACGCACTTAGCGTTGTTTTTAAGTTTTCAAGCATTGTTTTGTAAGTTAAAGGATACTTGTTCAATACCTCCTATTCTTTTTATTGATCAACCTACACAGGTCTATTTTCCTAATGTGACGTCAGATAATGATGAAACATTTAACGCAAGTAATATGGTAGGGAGTAACGATGTTAGCGATAAAATTGATCATGATATAAATAGTGTTGAAACATTTTTTAACGAAATAATCTCGTTTTGTGAAAATATGAGCAATGAATTTGGTATAGAACCACAGATCGTCATAATAGATCATGCGGATAATCTTGAATTAAGTGGTGAAAGGAAGTTTGAAGATTATGTTCAAGCTCGATGGCGCTCTAGAGGTTTTATAGAGTGTGATTGACCAAGAGGAGCCTCTCAAGGATTTCTATCTTTAATAACTTTATAGAACAGTTTTTGTTAAGAATGAAAATTGTACAAGGTGATATTCGTTCCCTATGTGTTGGACTCAAAGCAAAATTAAGGGGCGAATAGTCTTGTCGTCTCAGTTATCGGACGAGAAGGTTGCAGAATTGAAATCTTCTATGTAACAAGCTCTTCGAAGTGGTCAGCCTCTATTTTTTCTAGTAATAGATTTGATATAGGCTGTCGTGTTGCTTCTCCAACCTTAGCGAGCAAAACACCATAAAAAAGTAGTGCAAATACTACTTGAACAAGTAATGTCATTGGCATAATTTTTCAATGCTAAAGTTAAAAAGCCTACATTTAAAAGTAGGCTTTTATCTGGTTTGGTGATATCACATCAATTTTCCCGTTATTTAACAGTAGATTGCTTTATTTTATTCAATAACTGAGTAAGTGCTGGGTTACTCTCTGCTTGAAAGCCAATTTGTCGAATAAACGCTAGTTGACTGTCAACTTTGCGCTTTAACACTTCATTCTCTGCTTCGAGTTTATTTATTCGCTCGTAAATATCGATATCTGATTTAGTGAATTTAATGAACTCTTTTGTAGGTTTACCCCTTAGTTCCTGCTTCTTAATATCATAGGCACTTTTGATACTGTTATAGGTGTTGAGGGTTTGTCGAGTCGTTTTAATGTTTAACTCTGCTTCAATTCGCTCTATCAAGAGTTGCCAAGTTAGTTTAGTTTTCCAAGCTTGGATCAAAGTTTCAATTTTACGTATTTTTTGCGTACTGAGTGATGGTGCGGCCATGATTTATTTCCACCCTAAAGCTTCTATTGCATCGTTCAAAGGATTATCGGGTTGTACAGGTTGTTTTTCTTCAAGCGCCTTACTAAGTGCCTCGTTTGGGTCAGGGAGTGTCAAGATGCGCTTTTCAACGATACGATGCTCTAGATCAGTAATTCGGATTTCCTGATTGTGAACTAATAGGCGAATAAGTGAACCCGCTTTGATGTTGGTACTTTTCATGAGTTCAATTAACTCTTTAAGGATAGATGTATTTCGTTGATGCGTGACGAACCATTTTTGCATGGCCTTGCTGGTTCTAAAGTTTTGTCGACTTTTGATTTCATTCAAGCGAAAGTTTTGTACCGTTAAGTCTTTTTCAAGAAGTTTAATCGCCTTTTCATCACGATTGACATGGCAAGAGTCAGGGCATAGTGGGCACTGGGTAACAAAGTCATTTAAAAATTCACATGGTGAATAAACTAAATCCTGGGTACAAAAACCTGTTGCGGTTGCGGCGGCGGCAGTTTTCGTTAGCTCATCATACTCTTGCTGTGAAACAACCTTGATACTTATATCTTCATCTGAATCATTAAACAATATGTCGGAGATTTCACTAGATCTTTCAGCATGAGTGCGGTGAGTGTAGTGTAAAAGCTGTTCAGGGGACTTGCGTCCCGACCACAGGTTGATGATGGCATGCGGTACGCCATGACGCTCAGCAGTGTCGTCCATCCAATGACGAAACTGATTCGGTGTAATATAGAAATCATCGGAAAATCTATGCCTAGTGAAGATCGTACTTTTCAATTTTCCTTTTTGATTATTTTGTAGCTCAGTTGAGAATATTTCACCTAATGCTGTTAAGGGGGCTAGTCCATAAAAACTCCCAGCTGCACTATATGTTGGTTTTGAAGTATAAATTTGTTTACCCGTGAAGCAAAAGAGTGCATGTTTGTATTTAATTTTTCCGCGCTTGCTGTTGTTATGACCTGTAGGGAAGCTTGGAATGTTCTTGTAAATATGTTCTATCCATTTATTTTGAAAATCTTGCACAGAGACAACTTTACGACCGAATATCTGACTGATGTGTTTTTTTTGTAAAGTTATCCCGAGTATATGGATACTGAGTTTTTCTGAAATTATTAACTCATCTTCTATTTGTAATTGTGATATGTCCTTATGGTAATAGGTCGCATGTTTACTCCTTTTAGCCCCGTTTGTGCTTTGGCTAACTGCGACTTTTCCATCAATATGGTCGTAAAAACCTAATATAAAACCCAGATTTATCAAATGGATAGGTTTATCTAACTCTACTTTTGCTTTGAGGAGCAGTTCTTTTGAGGGAGTAAAATCACCAAGTAGTTTACTTAGAGCTTGAGTTGGATTTTCATAAAATCGCGCTAGGACTCGGCCTGGCTCACAAATTTTATTGAAATAATTTAAACAACGATTAATAGGCTCTGCCATGCTATTGAGAATATGATTGTTATAATCTTCATAGCCTTTTGAACCTTGCCAGTTTAAGTAATGTACGTTTCTATCACTTCCTTTCAAAGTTTTATGAGATACTTTTTTCAATGTCTGTTTGGCTAAAACAGTCTGCTCAGCATCTACTCTATTCGGTGACCCCATAGCCAATGCCGCCATCGCACAGACAAAAGCATCACGCTGTGATTTAAGAGGATGAGTATCCCAACTTTTAGGTTCTGGTGAAATGGTGTCATAAGTGATAGCCCCTAGAGCCATCAATACTTTGCTATCTGGTAATAGTCTTTTTCTGTGATCGATGATCTCGCTACCAACCAGCTTTTTTGTTTTGAAGGAAGGCAGTTTTATGGTTGAAGGAATAAAAGCGTTATCTTTAAGCCACTTGCCAAACTGTGTAAACTTTTCTGGAGAACCTAATTTATTAACTATTATTGCTAAAGAGTTTGTATTCAGATTTGCAGGGTTATCATCAAGTAATCCCAAAAATTGTCTTGCAGCTAGTTGCAAGGCTATTTTGTGAGTATTAGATGCATTATAAGCGTTTACAGTGATGGTATACGCCATCACTAAATGTCGAAGATGTGACTCAAGTAATTGAGATGATGAATACCTTTTACTAAAGCTAGGAGACTTAACGGAGCTATTTATAAAATAGTAATGGATTTTACCCTGCGGAGTATTAAATCGCCAAGCAGCATCCTGCCAACTAGCAGTTTCTCCTAGTTGATTCGTCAACCCAACTAATGGTAACTGTTGTAAGGCTTTTATGTGATTAATTTGATTGTTAATGTATCTATTCAAACTAGACATCTAATACCCCTTTTTCAGCGATATTGAGTTCCTCGCACGTTTCGATTGTAGCTTGAATATAGAGAATAATAGTTCTTAATCTTTTTAGCGTTGCCTTATCAGCGTCCATCGCTTTGTTTATCTCATACTTATGTATGGCTTTTTCCAAATAACGCTGATGATCAGCCTCTTGATGTGGTCTAAAGTTGTCGCAAGGATAGCAACCTAGAGGCGCTCCGAGTTTTGACTTACAACTAGTACAACTTATATGGTTGTTCAGAATACCAATTTCGGTATCAAACTCATCTTTAACAACAAATCCCTCTTGGCGCTGTATGTCTTGTACAGAAACTTGCCCAAACCTATTAAGTATTTGATTTTTAGCCATTTTTTCATCAATGTCTAACCTTGCATCAAATGACAAGTCGATGTAAGGTTTTACAGCTTGCTCAGTCACGCCAGTAATCTTCGCGAGATAAGGTGAAGATAAACCGTTAATCGCCCCTTGCGTAAGTACAAAGTGACGTATTCTATTGTTGTTAAACTTAAGGTTATCACTATCTATACGTTCACTATTAAAATTTAATTTTTGAGTGTATTTCTGAATATTTGTTCTCAAAGTTGACGCTAATTTATGAAATGCATCTGAGTTTGAACCGATGGCTTTGAATAATTCAGATTTAGATCGAAATGGTGCGGAGAATAAAGACTGATCAAAAAATATCGGACAGCGCAACATTATGGTATTAATTTCTACTTTAGACAGCTTTATACCTTTTTCTTCAAGCTTTAATGTCAGCGTTTTTTCGTAATTTTTTCGATATAGCAGTACGAGTGTTGATAATTCTGGGATTAGTATATGTGATGTGGTTTCAGCAAAGCCGCGAAATGTTCCTTCCTTTCCCTTAAAAGTTCGTACATGTAGTTTTTCAACATCGCTAAAGAGAGGCTCTTCTATTGGGTTAGTTTCATTCACACGTTGATCACTGAAACGTTCGCCAATGGGAAGAAAATCAGACCATTTCATCATTCTTAGCTGGGAAGGACGTCTGACAAGCGCATTCATTAGCTGACAGGCAATCAGTATACCAAATTGATTGAGTTTAGAAGGAGTCAATACGTTTTTTTGTAGTTTGTAAAGCTGTGTGTCTGTCGCAAAGCGAAAGGCATCCTTTATCGATTTATATTCGAAGTCGGTGTATGTTCCTTTTTCAGGGTCGAAGATAGCTCGCTTGTATTCTACTTTTTGATTTGACGTGAACCTAGCTAACTCCATAAAACGAGAGATTTCTGCTTCTACCCCTTTGGTAATAGCATGCTTGAATTTCTTTTTGTCAGTTTCTTTAAGGTTTGGCCAAATCAATTTCAAGCTATTTATAGTCAAGCTGCCGTTGACTTTTTTTAAAGTGTGTATATGGTTTTTTACCGTATTAGGACAAAGTGTTTGTGCTGAAAATGCCAATAGTTCACGGATATCTATAAATGTTTGTTCATCAAAATTGCACGTATACATCCATTCAAGACAAAGATAGTCTTTTGTGTCAAGTTGCCATCTATCATCAAATATATCAAAGATATAAGAGTTGTTTCTCGCTCGGTAAATAATCTGGCCTTGGTAGCGCCCTTTTAACTCATTGATCTGATCTTTCGTTATCATCAGAACCTCCTGTGAGGTTAATAAAACCACCTTGCCGTATTTCAGATAGTTCTTGTGCTTTGAGAGCAAGCTTAAAATCATTATATATAGCCGCCATTTTGCTGTCCTCAGACCAACTCATAGCATATTTTCGAATATCTTCAATTTGCTCCGCCGTGTAGCCCATCTTGGTCGCATTAGTATCAAAGATCTCGTTCCATTTATATCTAAATAAATGTGGGTAAAGATGAAATTTCAATGTATTGGATAATTTTCCAACCACTTTATATATTGAATTTAGTGTTAAAGGCTTGCCTGCACATTTTCCTTTCTCAGAAATAAAAACAAAGTCATGTAATGATGCTTCTGAGAATTTACTTCGTTCATTTTCAATGTAATTTTTGAGCAACTTAAGTGTATTCTTACTTATTGCAGATGCATGTGCTTTAGTTTTTTGCGATGGCTTCTTTTTTCTTTGGTCAGTAGGATCGTTTGGTGTCCGAGTAATTAAAATATGGGGCTTTGACCAATCCATTTTTATATCACTAATCTTTAATTTGGCTAATGCACCTTCACGTATACCAGTATCATTGAAAAGCAATATGATAAGCTGATTACGGAGGCGTGATCCCTTGAAAGGGTTTTCATTCGACCATGGTTTAATAATTTCCAGCATTTTGAAGTATATATCATCGGGAATGGCAGATTCATACGGATCGTTTACCTCATTGTTTTGCTCTTTAATTTTTCTAATATCGGCTTTAACAGTTCGTTTGAGATCAGAAAATGCAATAGAAATAGATTCTAAAGGATTATTTGCAAAATGGAATGTGTTGTATAGGTATTCAACATAAGTTATGAATTGTTTAAGACGAAGCTTAGCAGTATTAGCAGATACTCTAGCCTCAGTGTTTTTTGTTGAGTGAATTAAATTACTTAATTGCTTATCAGAATAATATGCAAAGCTAACAACATTATTATCATCTGAATTTAAATCAGACTTAAACATGCAATTCCGCTTAAAATCCGAATACTCTTCTTTTGATAAGTATTTTCCATCGGAAACTCTCTGCGCCAAATCAATATTTTTTGAACAAAAGTATCTATAGATGAATAGTAGGATTTTTGCGTATGT
>NZ_CAWPDB010000034.1:0-6600 GCF_963886625.1 Vibrio sp. V23_P3S9T160 | reverse complement strand
CCTTCAATGCTGATGGCACCGTGACCTACACACCAAATGAGGACTACCACGGCAGCGACAGCTTCACTTACACAGTGACGACGGCGGCGGGCAATGTTGAAACGGCGACCGTGAATGTGACGGTCGGCTCTGTAGATGACGCGAAGAACGACGTCCTCAATACCGATGAAGACACCGCGGGCAGCATCAACGTGCTGGATAATGACACCTTCGGTGACAACGCGAGTGTGACTGGCGTGACTCAAGGTGCGAACGGCACCGTGACCTTCAATGCTGATGGCACCGTGACCTACACACCAAATGAGGACTACCACGGCAGCGACAGCTTCACTTACACAGTGACGACGGCGGCGGGCAATGTTGAAACGGCGACCGTGAATGTGACGGTCGGCTCTGTAGATGACGCGAAGAACGACGTCCTCAATACCGATGAAGACACCGCGGGCAGCATCAACGTGCTGGATAATGACACCTTCGGTGACAACGCGAGTGTGACTGGCGTGACTCAAGGTGCGAACGGCACCGTGACCTTCAATGCTGATGGCACCGTGACCTACACACCAAATGAGGACTACCACGGCAGCGACAGCTTCACTTACACAGTGACGACGGCGGCGGGCAATGTTGAAACGGCGACCGTGAATGTGACGGTCGGCTCTGTAGATGACGCGAAGAACGACGTCCTCAATACCGATGAAGACACCGCGGGCAGCATCAACGTGCTGGATAATGACACCTTCGGTGACAACGCGAGTGTGACTGGCGTGACTCAAGGTGCGAACGGCACCGTGACCTTCAATGCTGATGGCACCGTGACCTACACACCAAATGAGGACTACCACGGCAGCGACAGCTTCACTTACACAGTGACGACGGCGGCGGGCAATGTTGAAACGGCGACCGTGAATGTGACGGTCGGCTCTGTAGATGACGCGAAGAACGACGTCCTCAATACCGATGAAGACACCGCGGGCAGCATCAACGTGCTGGATAATGACACCTTCGGTGACAACGCGAGTGTGACTGGCGTGACTCAAGGTGCGAACGGCACCGTGACCTTCAATGCTGATGGCACCGTGACCTACACACCAAATGAGGACTACCACGGCAGCGACAGCTTCACTTACACAGTGACGACGGCGGCGGGCAATGTTGAAACGGCGACCGTGAATGTGACGGTCGGCTCTGTAGATGACGCGAAGAACGACGTCCTCAATACCGATGAAGACACCGCGGGCAGCATCAACGTGCTGGATAATGACACCTTCGGTGACAACGCGAGTGTGACTGGCGTGACTCAAGGTGCGAACGGCACCGTGACCTTCAATGCTGATGGCACCGTGACCTACACACCAAATGAGGACTACCACGGCAGCGACAGCTTCACTTACACAGTGACGACGGCGGCGGGCAATGTTGAAACGGCGACCGTGAATGTGACGGTCGGTGCGGTGGCGGACGGACCAATACTTGACATAATAAATCCTAGTACTCTCTCCGAGGAAGGCTTACCTGGTGGACTTCAAGATGATATTGGATCCTCAGATACAAGCGACGCAATTAAGGCATCTGGCACCATCACAATTGATGATGTAGATAGCGATTCCGTAGAGATCACTCTTTCGGGCCCGGAGGGCATCACGTCGGGAGGTATGGAAGTCGTTTGGGAATGGGATGCTCAAAATCACAAGCTGATAGGCTCTACATTTGGGAGTGATTCTAAATCCGTTATTGAAATCGAACTTACTGCTCCTAATGCAAGTGGCAAGGGCGAGTGGAACTATACAGTCACTTTACTCAACCCTGTCGACCATCCAGATGGCTCCCAAGAAGATACACTGAGTTTAGATCTCGGCGTATTTGTTTCAGATGGGCAAGCCACAACGGAAAGCAAACTATCTATCATCATTGAAGACGATGCACCTAGTGACCATGCGATGGATCCAGTTGCTGTCACAGCAACTGACATCCCTGATGTGTTAACTGGCCAGTTTGATCTAACGAGTTACCGTGGTAATAGGACCACGATTGACGGTGGTCAATTTACTATTACTGCAAAAGGATTCTCTTCAGCTTTATCATCCACGTTAGTTGGTGCAAATATTAATGGTGACAATGAAGGTATCGGCGTTAGTAGTAAGGATTCTCCGTACCATAACCTTGCTAATGAAGTTGATTTTCGTAAGTTTTCAGATGGCAGTTCTGCATCCGAAGAGTTAGTTATTAAACTCGATCCTAACACGGTAGCTTATGGTGCGAAAATTGAGTTCAGCAAAATGTTTGGCGGTGAGGGCGAAAGCGGGATTGTTGAGTTTTGGCGAGATGGAAAGCTGATTGCAACTCAAAGTTTTACCTCTGATGAAAACCGTGGAGATTACGCTAAAGACTTTTCTGTGCAACAGGGTGGTTTTGATACGATGGTTATCAAAGCTACTGATAATGGTAGCTCGTTTAATCATAAAGATAATAGTGACTTTACCGTTAAAAATATCGAGTTTCTTGGTGCGGATGCGCCGCAGCCAATTGCTTATGGTTCTGGTGTCGTTGAACCGCAATGGGGGGCCGATGCTCGAGGGGCACTGCAATTAGTTGGCCTAGATGAGTCTGCGACACTCAAAACGGTTACTGGCTCTGACATTACTGTTGGATTAGTAGGAGCAAATACTCTTACTGGTAAAGATGCAGAAGGGCATTTAGTCTTCAAACTCGAGTTTACACCGACAACGGGAAAATGGGAGTTTTACCAGTATCAAAATATACAATCGCCGTTAGGTGATGGAGATATTGATTTCCAAGTGAAAGTTACTGATGCCGATGGTGACAGTGCTGTGCTTGGTTTTGCGGTCAAGCCTGTGTCTCCACCGGTTATTGGTGAATTGACGCTCAATGTTTCTGAAGAAGGATTACAAGGCGGGATTGCGGATGACGCATCTATCACTGGTTCACAAGACACGACTAACCAGACCTCAGTGGAAGGGGAGCTTAATATTGCGAACACCTCTGAGCTTTCTATGGGGATTCCGGTTGGTACTTACACTTCTAATGGTGTAGCTATTACCTGGAACTTATCTTCGGATAAACAGAGACTGATTGGAACGGTTGCTGACAATAAAGTGGTCGAAATTACCGTAGATAACCAAGGCAAGGTGACTAGTCAGTTGCATGCTGTATTCGACCACACGAATAATGGTGGAGAAGATGACCTTGTGATTGATATTCCCATTGAAGCACAAAATTCAAGTGGTATTTCGAGCACAAGTACAATCACCATTGTTATCGAAGATGATGCCCCTATCGCTAATGCGGATGTTGCTTCAATCAATGTATTAGCCGATTCATTTAATTTTAACGGTGTTTCGGCTAAGTGGAGCAATATCGCAGGTGGTTCAAATATTACAATTTATGATTCGCGCGATGCTGACCCTGATTTAGACCAAGTACGCTGGGGAACGAGTGCAGGGTATGGGCAATCAGGGTATGGTTTTATTGATAACGATAGTGGACTGGCTGGAAACATAGCTCTCAATGAGCTAGTCCAACTAGGAACCTTTACTCACTATAACTACCCTATCTATGATTCGATTACGGGGGCAACACTAGATGTAACGTTTTCAGTAACCGATGCTTATGGTCGAGTAACGCCTGTGACGATTACGGTGAATTTTGCCCATAACGAAACACCAAATAATCAGTCTGATCCAAGGGATATCATTACTATTGAGAGTCAATCTGTGACTTTTGAATTTGAAGGTAAGATGTATACAGTTGAAGTCTTAGGTTTTGTTGATAAAAACGGTAATGTTATCAACTCGATAAAGACAGACGAAAATGCATCCAACCAGTTTGACTTGGTAGCAAAGATTGTCGAAGGAAGTGGTTACCATTTGCCAAGTGCTTTAGGTAATGTAATACATAACGATTTGCACGGTGCCGATGGGCCATTGACTGTCATAGGGTGTGTGAATGGAGAAACATCAAGTAGCATTAATACAGGTGTTGGCACTAAGGTTATTGGTTTGTATGGCGAGCTGATTCTGATGGCTGATGGTAGCTATACTTATCAAGTGACTGAGGATGCCTCTAAGATCCCCCTCAACGCACAGGAAGTTTTTAGTTATACCGTGAGAGATAATGATGGTGATGCTGCCAATAGTACTTTAACGATTTCGGTTAACGCTGTAGATAAAAATGGTGTACCCGTAGGTTTACCATTGACGGTTGAAGGCAATGATTTAAATGACATGATAGTTGTTAGAAATGGTGAAAACTCACGGCACCCAGATAGATTCGACGTTGCGTTCGGGGGCAATCTTTTGGGTACAGTACGTGATATTCATGGAGATGAAAACCCTATTCACGCAGGGAAAGGTTATAATAATAGTTCTCAAAATCAAACTGTTAGTGGTGGATCGGGGAACGATCATATTGAGACTGGCTCTGGAAATGACGTCATTTATGCAGGAATGACGGGATCGCATGGTTACAGTAGTGATGATGATTTGGAACTTTCAGCGTCTGAGATTGCCAATCATCATGTAATGACAGGCAATCTTTCTGGCGCTGACTCAATGTTAGATAATGATGGTTTGTTATTATCGAACGATGTAGCAAGCCGTAATGCTGACGTTGTTAATGGCGGTAGTGGCAATGATCGAATATTTGGTCAATCTGGCTCTGATATCCTTTTTGGTCATACCGGTGATGATTATATTGATGGTGGTTCTCACAACGACGGTTTGAGAGGTGGTGAAGGTAACGACACCCTTATTGGCGGCCTTGGTAGTGATATCTTAACGGGTGATAGTGGCGCAGACATATTCAAATGGGTTGAGATGGAAACCGCGACTGACCGCGTTACTGACTTCCATCGTTCGGAAGGGGATTCGTTAGATTTTTCCGACTTGTTTGAAGACATGTCTAAAGACGAGATCACAGTATTACTTGATGGGCTGAGTAGTGCAGATCATCAAGGTGTTGCGGACGATGTATCTATTCGTGTTACAGGAAATGAACATGAATCGCACCTAACGATTGTCAAGTCGGGTCAAACATTGACCGTGGACTTTGATGGTGCTTCAGCTGCGGATATCACTAGTAGTTTGATGGATAATCTAAACCATTTAAAGGATTAAAATAACGAAAACCGGAGCTTGATTAGAGCTCCGGTTTTTCTTGCTGCCTATAAAATACGGCTTACAACACCTTACAGGCGAACCCTTTTAGATAAAACCCTTCAGGGTAGGCTGAATCTGTTAAGTGGTCAGCGGCTTGCTCGAACCTTTCAACGAATTTAACGCTACGACCTGCATCGAGCGCCGCATCTGCAATGATTTTTTGGAAGAGATCGGTGCCCATAAGGCCAGAGCATGAATAGGTGAGTAAAGTGCCACCCGGTTTTAAAATTTGCATTGCCAACATATTGATGTCTTTATAACCGTTTGCACCGGAGGTCAGGTTATTTTTACTCGAGACAAACTTAGGTGGATCCATGATCACCACATCAAACAGTGTTCCTTGATCACGGTATTCTCGCAATAATTTAAAAACATCGGCATTTAAAAATACAGCGCGTTTTTTGGAGATATCGAATTGATTGATCTCTGCATTGTATTTGGCGGTATCTAATGCAGGTTGTGAGACGTCGGCGTTAATTACGCGTTTGGCACCGCCTTTAAGAGCGTACAAACCGAAGCCTCCGGTATAACAAAAGCAGTTAAGGACATCTTTATCCTTCACATATTTTATTGATTTCTGGCGGCTGTCACGTTGGTCTAGGTAAAAGCCTGTTTTGTGTCCACCAACAATATCGACGCTAATTTTTACGCCATTTTCTTCGATAATGACTGATTTTGGCGGCTCATCGCCATGCAGCACGCCCATGCGCTCTTCCAAACCTTCTTTTTTACGAACGGCAACATCTGAACGTTCGTAAACATGGCACTCTGGGAAAACGATTGTCAGCGCTTTAACAATATTCGTTTTATGGTATTCAGCCCCTGCGCTAAGCAGTTGGCATACTAGATAATCTTGATACTTATCGATAGTAATACCTGGCAACCCATCTGATTCTGCTGCAATCAGCCTAAAGCCTGTAAGACCATCTCGTTCAATAATCTCCTGGCGAACTAACAGTGCATCTTCGAGCCGTTTCACAAAAAAATCGACATTGATCTCCTGCTTCTCAAAGCTCCAAACGCGAGCTCGAATTTGAGAAGTAGGGGAATAGGCTGCTTTTGCTAACCACTGATTATCATGAGTATAAACGTCGACGGTCTCTCCAAGGCTAGGCTCACCTTCTACCTTGCTGATCCCTCGGGAAAAGACCCATGGATGTTTACGGCGCAAAGATTTTTCACGGCCTTTGACTAGATAGATTGCAGCTGTCATACATTACTCGATGAATATTCAAAATGGGGGCGTATTTTCATAGAAAAGGTAATGGAAAGCAAACAAAGAGCGAGCGTCATACGTAAATAAAGGAAATTGTTTGGAGAGAGTGTCTATGGGATGTACATCAAATTAACCCATTGTCATTTCTTTCATTATAGTGAACGACGCATTTTAGTAGATAAATGATTGAGTATTTAAACATAGATAGAG
>NZ_CAWPDB010000033.1:0-57827 GCF_963886625.1 Vibrio sp. V23_P3S9T160 | reverse complement strand
GAACTCTACATTGCCCATCATTTATATTGAGCCTTTCACAGCGCAAATTAGGATTATCTGCACATAGCTTGTCGGTATCTCTGTTATTCTCAAAGCAGCCACTTATAAGAAGTGATAGGCTGAGAATCATGGGCACTTTTATCAAATTCATAATATTAGCTTGTGATCAAATACACTTATTTATTGGGCTTGTCTTGACTCAATATCATGGCAAGTTATGTTTGTGACGAATTCGTTAATTAAGGATAGACCATGGATGCCGATCAACTCATTAACGCCATCACCCCCGAAGCTTACAAGCGATTAATGCACGCTGTTGAAACGGGTAAGTGGCCTGAAGGTACACCACTTTCACAAACACAGCGAGATTCATGCATGCAAGCTGTGATGTTGTATCAATCTAAGCATAATGTAGAAGCGGACCATATGACAGTTGCCGCTGGTGGAGAAATCAGTTTTAAGTCAAAAAATGAGCTTAAAAAGCGCTTTCAAAACGGACAAGACGATATTGTTCGAGTCAATCCAAACCACGAATGAGTCTATTTGACTTGTACAGAATACAAAAATCCCCAATTCATTGAGTTGGGGATTTTGTTAATGATGGGAAAATATATTGTGGGTGTTTAAAGCTATAAGCTCATTTCACCACGTAATACTTCCTGCATTTTCTGCTTCACTTCTTCATAAGAAAGATTCTGGCTCAGTAAATAGTGAAGCTTGGCTAAAGCGGCTTCGGGTGTCATGTCGTAGCCGCTGATCACGCCTGCTTCTGCAAGTGCACAGCCAGTTGCGTAACCGCCCATGTTGACTTTACCTGCTAAGCATTGAGTTAAGTTCATGACGATCACGCCACGTTCTGAGGCTTCTTTTAAATGCGCTAATAGTTGCGCATTTTGAGGTGCATTTCCCACACCAAAAGTCAGCAAAATCATCGCGTTGACTGGCTGTAATAAGGTATTGCGGATCACTTCGTGAGAGATGCCAGGGTACATGGTAATCACACCGATCGGTTGTGGTGTAATGTTATGAACTCGGAAGGCTCCTTGCGGCTGTTCGCCAACTTTAACGTTACTGCTGATTTGAATATTGATCCCAGCTTCTAACAGCGGAGGAAGGTTCGGCGAGGTAAACGCATTAAAACCATCGGCGTGTGATTTGACACTGCGGTTACCCCGCATCAACTGATTATTGAAGAATAACGTCACTTCATTGATGGGGTAATTAGCGGCGATGTGCAACGCATTAAGTAAATTCGCTTGTCCGTCAGAGCGCAATTCAGCCAACGGAATTTGTGAGCCTGTCACAATGACGGGTTTGCCCAAGTTTTCCAACATGAAAGAGAGTGCCGACGCCGTGTAAGCCATGGTATCCGTACCATGTAAAATCACAAAACCATCGTATTTATCATAATTATCTCGAATATCGTTGGCGATTTGTTGCCAATCTTCAGGTGTCATGTCCGAGGAGTCAATCAGAGGGTCATATTCATGAATGGTGAACTCAGGCATTTCAGGGCGCTGAAATTCAGGCATACTTGCGAGTTGTTTTTCCATGAAGCCCGCAATAGGGACATAACCATGGTCGGATTTTAGCATGCCGATAGTACCGCCAGTGTAGGCGATGTAGATATGTTTTCTTGCCATAGCTAGAAATCACTCGTGTAGGGGAACAGAGCGGGGGATTATAGCGTATTCACTTAATATAAAAAGGGGCGCTCAACACAAAGCGCCCCAATGGTTTTTAGTCATTACAGATTGATATTGCTACTGAACTTGGCAGTTTAGGCAGAACGCATATTGCCCTTTCGGATCATTAAAATGGTTGAGTAAGCTGGCATCTTGCACCCATTGTTTTGCTACAGGTTGCAGCGACGCTGGCACTAGTGTTGATACATCAAAACCGAAGCGAACTTGCACTTGATTCATGATGTCTTGCAAGAATTGCTCAGCGGGTGAAAGGGGTTCTTCTACCCAATAAATATTGTAGGTCTCTAATTTTGCCAGTTGTGCTGCGAGCTTAATGGCATCATCAAAGTCACCCATTTGGTCGACTAAACCATGATCCATGGCATCCTGTCCTGTCCATACGCGGCCTTGCGCGACCTGATCGACTTGTTCCAGTGAAAGGCCACGGTTCTCTCCCACCAAACTAATGAAACGCTGGTAACCATGGTTAATGCCCAGTTGCAGTGCGTCGGCCACGCCTTTTGTTAGCCCTGTGGTGACACCGACACCAGAAAAAGGTGAGGTTCCTACGCCATCGGTATAAACCCCTAATTTATTGAGTCCTTTTTCGAATGTGGTGATAACACTAAAAATACCAATTGAACCGGTTAACGTGGTTGGCTGCGCGACAATTTTATCCGCACTCATTGAAATCCAATAACCGCCAGACGCTGCAAGGCTCGACATTGAGACGACAACCGGTTTGCCTGCGTCTTTTAACGCTTGAATTTCATTACGAATAACTTCGGAGGCAAAGGCGCTGCCTCCTGGGCTGTCCACACGCAATACGACGGCTTTGACTTTATCATCGTTACGCGCTTGGCGAAGTAATGCGGCGGTGGTATCACCACCGACTGTGCCTCGTGGGTGATCTCCATCCATGATGGTACCACTAGCCACGATTACGGCTACATCGTCCATTTCAGCGTTAAATGGTGGCTTAATGGTGGCTTGATATTCGTAGTAACCTACAGCGTTGTAGCTATCTTCTCCATTGCTGCCAAATGTTTCGGCGAGCGATAGGCGCATTTGTTGGCGAGTGGCCAATTCATCTACTAACCCTAATTTTAATGATAAAGCAGCGAGATCACCCTCGGTCGCTTTTAATTGGGTCAGAAATTCATCCATTGATGGGTTTAACGTTTTCCCGTCAATCTTACGGTTGGTCGCTACGTCATCGACGTACGCTCCCCACAACTGCGTTAACCAGCGAGAGGCGGACTCTTTTGCCGCGTCGGACATATCGTCACGAATAAATGGCTCAATGGCTGATTTATAAGTACCGACACGAAAAACGTGCGTGTTGACATCCAGCTTTTCCAGCAACGTTTTGTAGTACATTGAATAGGCACTGTAGCCTTTCAGCATCACTGCGCCATCCGGTGCCAAATAGACTTTATCGGCGTAGCTTGCCAAATAATATTGGCTTTGATTATAGAAATCTCCCACCGCGTAGATGGGTTTGCCCGTGGCTTTAAATTCGTTCAACGCTTTAGCAATGTAACGTAGCTTAGTGAGGTTGGTTTCAGGCATTTCTCCGAGAGCGAGCACAATGCCTGTGATTTTCGCATCGTCTTTCGCATGGCGAATGGTCTCTACTACATCAAATAATACATTTTCTTTGGGTAAGTCTTTGCCAAAAAATGAACCAGTCATTGAATCCATCGGATTGATGTAAGAACTCTGTTCAACAATCGGTCCCGATAAGTTCATTACTAATGCGGACTCTTTTTCTATGGTAGGCAGGGGAGAATCGGCATGCACATACAAGAAATAAATCAGTGCAATACTGAGCAAAAAGAACAGGTTGGTTAAGGCTAAACGAATAAAGGTAATGATTTTCCAAAAACCTTTAAATATCAAACCGATAAATCGAAATAGTGATTTCATTGTTTCTCCACTGCGGCTATTCGCAAGCGTGTTTAAATGAATCAAGGGATTAACCTTGAGATATTAATGGCTTACATCCTACGTGATCTAGTATACCCAAACAACCGCAAGATTGATCGGTGTTACAAAAATGTAAACACTTGTTTGATTTTTTTTGTGGGCAATAATATTCTGGTCAGACCATAACGCATAATTATAAAAGTGAAGTCGCCATGTACCCACATCTGTTAGAGCCTTTGGATTTAGGATTTACTCAGTTACGCAACCGTGTATTGATGGGATCAATGCACACGGGATTAGAAGAGCACAAGGAAGGGCTCCATAAGCTGGCCGCTTTTTATGAAGAGCGTGCAAAAGGTGGGGTTGGGCTGATTGTGACGGGCGGGTTTTCGCCTAATTTGCGCGGTCGACTGCACCCTTTCAGTGCTGAATTTAGCAAGGCAAAACATGCGCGCGCACACCAAGTTGTGACTGAGGCAGTGCATCGCCAAGGTGGAAAGATCGCCTTGCAATTGCTGCACGCCGGCCGATACGCAATGCACCCTTTTGCCCAAAGTGCTTCGGCGATTAAAGCACCTATTGCGCGTTTTGCGCCGAGTGAAATGAGTGCCCGTCAGATAAAAAAAACCATTGATGCCTTTGCCAGTAGTGCTGAATTAGCTCACCTTGCAGGATACGATGGTGTGGAAGTGATGGGCTCGGAAGGGTATTTGATCAACCAATTTATCTGTAAACGTACCAACATGCGTTACGACGATTGGGGCGGTAGTTACGCAAATCGTATCCGTTTACCCATTGAGATAGTGAAAGCGATTCGCGCAGTGGTTGGTAAAGAGTTCATCATCATTTTCCGTCTTTCAATGCTGGATTTAGTCGAAGAGGGCAGCACTTTTGAAGAGGTTTTAATGCTCGCTAAGGCACTTGAACAAGCTGGCGTGACCATTATCAATACAGGCATCGGTTGGCATGAAGCGCGCGTTCCAACGATAGCGACTCAAGTACCACGTGCTGCTTTTACTTGGGTAACGGAAAAAATCCGCCCACATCTTTCTGTGCCCGTCGTGACCTGTAATCGCATCAACACTCCAGAAGAAGCAGAAAAAATATTAGCAACGGGTCAAGCGGATATGGTGTCGATGGCGCGTCCGTTTCTTGCCGATCCAGAATTTGTTGCCAAAGCCGAGCAAGGAAAAGCCGCGCTGATCAATACGTGTATCGGCTGTAACCAAGCCTGTTTAGATAACGTATTTAAAGGTAAACGGGCCAGTTGCCTCGTCAACCCGCGGGCCTGCTATGAAACGGAAATGGTTATTCGCCCTGCGGCTCAGCCGAAAAAAATGGCGGTGATTGGCGCAGGTCCGGCGGGGCTTGCTTGCGCGACTACCTTGGCTGAGCGTGGGCATCATGTTGATCTGTTTGAAAAAAATGATCGCATTGGTGGCCAGTTCCGTTTGGCGATGCAAATTCCCGGCAAAGAAGAGTTTCGAGAAACCATTCGCTACTTTGCAAATCGTATTGATCAAACCGGTGTGCATCTGCATTTAGATACTGACGTCAATTTTGAGATGCTCGAACCGTACGATGAAGTAGTGATGGCGTCGGGTGTCGAGCCGAGAAAAGTAAAAATTGATGGTATTGATAACCTAGAAAAGGTGGTGGATTACCAAACGCTGATCCGTGAAAAAACACCCGTTGGCGAAAAAGTCGCGATTGTTGGTGCTGGCGGAATTGGTGTCGACGTCGCCACTATGTTGACTGAGCCGACAGAGCATACGCTTGATGATTGGCTGCATGATTGGGGCATCGATAAAGAGATTGCTTATCCCGGAGGTTTGTACCCATTTCCCGATTGTATGAGTGAGAAAACGGTATGGCTATTGCAGCGTCGCAAAGGACGAGTAGGTAAAGGCCCCGGTAAGACCACAGGTTGGATCCATAAACGCACCTTAGAAAAGCGTGGAGTGAATCTACTGGGTGGTGTCGGTTATGAAAAAATTGCCGCTGACGGTTTACATATCACGCTTGACGGTAATCCTTTGCTGTTAGACGCCGACAAAATTGTGATTTGTGCCGGGCAAGAATCGGTACGTCCTTTTGAAGATAAATGGGCATCATTGGGTGAGAAGATGCATGTGATTGGTGGTGCCGATTATGCTGGTGAGCTTGATGCTGTGCGTGCGATTCGTCAGGGGGTAGAGCTGGCGATCAAGTTATAATCTGTGGTCCAAGCTAGGTGGTGGTGTTATCACTTGCAGTGATCAGCCAGCAATCGTAAAACAACAAAAGGCGCAAATCGCGCCTTTTGTCTTTGCTACGTTCGTGAAGAACAGTCTTGGCTTTGCTATAAAATGACCGTTTTGTTGCCATAAACAAAAACGTGATCGTTGATAACTTTGTTCAAGGCTTTACTCAGCACATTTTTCTCAACATCCCGTCCAGCTTGCGCCATGTTTTGCGCGCTGAATGTGTGATCAACCGGGATTACATCTTGCTTAATAATCGGGCCTTCATCTAAATCATTAGTGACAAAGTGCGCCGTCGCACCAATGATTTTCACACCGCGCTCGTACGCTTGCTGGTAAGGTTTTGCACCAATGAATGCCGGTAAAAAGCTGTGATGAATATTAATAATTTTGTGATGGTACTTATCGACAAAACCAGGAGTGAGTACCCGCATGTATTTGGCGAGGACCAAATAGTCGGCGTGATATTGGTCCAGCACTTCTAACAATTTCTGCTCGTGTTCCTCGCGGTTTAGCCCTTCATGAGAAACATGGTGATACGGGATATCAAACTTTTCGGTCAGATTTTGCAGCGTATCGTAATTGCCAATCACTGCAGCAATATCGACATCCAAGCTGCCATCATAATTCTTAATCAAAATATCGCCCAAGCAATGTGCTTCTTTAGTCACCAAAATAACGATGCGTTTGCGCGAAGAATCAATCAGTTTACGCTTTGCGTGTGCAGGCAAGGCTTGGTCAAGGTCGGCTAGAAGGGTGGTGTCGTTAAAGTAGCCTTCCAATTCAGTACGCATAAAAAAGTGACCACTAATGTTATCAACATACTCATTGTTATGAATAATATTGAGTTGATGTTTATAACAAATGTTCGTGATTTTAGAGATAAGTCCGGGCGCATCACTACAATGAGTGAGCAGTGTTTTTCTTTCCATTATTAATTACTTCCGTGCATGATTTTTTTCGTTCTAAAAACTAATTCGTGAGCGTGTGAACGGTGAGGCGCCCCGCAATATAAGGGCTATAATTAATCTATTATTAAGTTGGTTTCAATATATAAACGGGTTCACCGTTAGGCTTTTACTAATTTTCTTCCTCACAGAGTGTCTTAAGGCGGTATTTATGGATAGAGAACTCCTCGCACGAAAGCTGTATATGGAAAGAGTGAGTGCATTGATGGGAGACCATCAAATTGACGAAATCATTTTGGAAGACATGTGGGAGAACCGAGCGTCACCTGCCGAGGCGGCAAAAGCAATGACCCAAACGGAGAATGGGTACGAAGGACCAGCTTGGTTATCTCGTTACCTCAATCGCAAATAGAACACACCTAACTGGCGCGGGTTGCACTTGGATTCGCGCCAGCTCATCAAACCTGACATAATGCCCCGCAACGAACACTTACCTCCACTTTTTGATGATTGCAAAAACCTTCTCTTCACAAGGCGCATTAGGCAAGGCCATTGCCGGTTTTCAAGCTCGACAAGCGCAAATTGACATGGCTGAAGCGGTCGCTAAGGCGATTGCCCAACAATCGCAATTAGTGGTTGAAGCAGGGACTGGTACAGGCAAAACCTTTGCGTATCTGGTGCCTGCGCTGCTCAGTGGTAAAAAAGTCATTATCAGTACGGGTTCTAAAAACCTACAAGAGCAGCTTTTTCATCGTGATTTACCCTTGATGATTGATGCGCTCGGTTTCTATGGCAATGTTGCGCTATTAAAAGGCCGAGCAAACTATCTGTGCCTTGATAGGCTAAGCCGCCAAATGGTGGAAAGCCACACCAACCAATCTGATCCACAGCTGCTGACTCAATTAGTGAAAGTGCGTCGTTGGTCATCGGAAACCAAAAGTGGTGATTTAGGCGAATGTGAAGAGTTGCCTGAAGACAGTGCAGTCATTCCAACCATCACCTCAACCAACGACAATTGCCTTGGCAAAGAGTGCCCAAGTTACGTCGACTGTTTTGTCTCTAAAGCGCGCAAAAAGGCGATGGATGCCGACGTTGTCGTGGTCAACCATCACCTTTTTCTAGCCGATCTGGCGATCAAAGAAACCGGGTTTGGTGAGTTGATCCCCGAAGCCGAGGTCTTTATCTTCGACGAAGCGCATCAGTTACCGGATATCGCCAGCCAATATTTTGGTCAATCGGTCTCCAGTCGCCAAGTCCAAGAGCTGGCGAAAGATATTGAAATCGGCTATCGCACTGAAGCAAAAGATATGCGCCAATTGCAGAAAGTGGGCGATAAACTGGTGCAATCAGCGATGGATTTACGCATTGTGTTGGGTGAACCCAGTTTTCGAGGCAACTGGCGTGAGGCGTTAGCTTCACCATCGATTTCGCGAGAATTAGCGCGTTTGCGAGACAGCTTAGATTTTGCTATCGATGTGTTAAAACTCGCGTTAGGTCGCAGCCAGTTATTGGATACCGCATTTGAGCGCGCCAACTTAATCAAAGGACGAATTGATCGAGTGTGTGATGTCTCTATTACTGGTTATTCCTATTGGTATGACACCACGCCGCGTCATTTTAGTTTACACATCACCCCACTTTCGGTGGCCGATAAATTTCACGAACAGGTGCAACAAAAGCAGGGCGCATGGATTTTCACCTCCGCTACTTTGGCCGTAAACGACGATTTTAGCCATTTCACTCAGCGCTTAGGATTAAAGCCCCAAGCTCAGTTTTCATTACCAAGCCCGTTTGACTATCAGCAGCAGGCGCGGCTGTGTGTGCCACGCTATTTACCTGAACCCAATAGTCCAGGCCTTGCCGATAAATTGGTGCGTATTTTGTCGCCAGTGATTGAGCAAAACCAAGGCCGCTGCTTCTTTTTGTGTACTTCCCACAGCATGATGCGCGAGTTAGGTGAACGTTTTCGAGAAGTGTTAACCGTGCCAGTGCTGATGCAAGGGGAGACGAGTAAACAAAAAACGTTGGCCGAATTTATGGAATTAGGTAATGCCTTATTGGTCGCGACAGGGGCATTTTGGGAAGGGATAGATGTTAGAGGTGACGCATTAAGCTGTGTTATTATCGACAAACTTCCATTTACCGCACCGGATGATCCGTTGTTGAAAGCGCGAATTGAAGATTGCCGAATGCGCGGTGGAGATCCATTTGCGCAAGTACAACTACCCGATGCCGTCATCACCTTGAAACAAGGGGTCGGGCGTTTGATCCGCGATAAACATGACAAAGGTGTACTGATCATTTGTGATAACCGTTTAGTCACCCGTGACTACGGTGGGCTATTTCTTGCCAGTTTACCGCCCATTCCACGTACGCGGGATTTGGACAAAGTAAAAGATTTCTTAAGTCAAATTTCAGTCACGACACCCGTAACTATTAACAACAATTAGAGACAGTAATGAGCGCAAAGATCCTTGCCTTAGACACAGCAACAGAGAACTGTTCTGTTGCTTTAATGATGAACGGCAAACTGTACGTTCGCAGTGAAGTTGCCCCTCGCGATCACACCAAGAAAATTCTACCCATGGTGGATTCCGTCCTCAAAGAAGCGGGCATCACCTTGCAGGAACTAGACGCGCTAGCCTTTGGCCGTGGTCCGGGCAGTTTTACCGGAGTACGGATTGGCATTGGAATTGCACAAGGTTTAGCATTCGGTGCTGATTTACCTATGATAGGTATTTCGACCCTGGCAGCGATGGCGCAAGGCAGCTATCGTTTACAGGGTTACCAGCAGGTGGCGTGTGCAATTGACGCCAGAATGAGTGAGATTTACTGGGGTCGTTATACACGTCAAGAAGATGGCTCTTGGCAAGAGATAGATGCAGAGTGCGTCATTGCTCCTAATACTCTTGCTGAGCAAATCAAAGCTGACAGCATCACTTGGGGCTGCGCTGGAACGGGTTGGGCGGCTTATAAAGAAGAGTTAGATACGTTGCCTATCTCGTGTCAAATGGGGGAAGTATTGTACCCAGATGCACAGGATATGGTGTTTCTTGCTCAGTATGAGTTTGCTAAAGGAAACACGCTAACAGTCGAAGAGTCGAGCCCTGTTTACCTGCGTGATAACGTGGCTTGGAAGAAGTTACCGGGCCGAGAATAATCAGTGAAAGGCAAGGCGTTGCATTCGTCTTGCTCTAATTGAATAGGAACAGTATGGTTTCAATTAACGGTTTACCTCCTGCGATAGTGCCCGGTAGCAATAGGGCTAATCGCGCAAATAAGAACAATGGGGTAAAGAAAAGCGATGCCAAAACCGGAGTAGGCCAACCTACTAAGGTGGCGAATGCTGTTTCTCATTCAATTCGTCATGTCGATCCATCAGAGATTCATCGGGCTAATCTGGAATACGATCTTCCTGAAGGCCGATCAAGAAAGGCGATGGAAGAGTACATGGACGTGATGAACCAAGCAAAAAAAGAGGAACTTGCTCAACTGCTTGGAGTCGATATCTACATCTAATCCAACAAGGTCATTATGATGCGATCTTTTTCCACTTCTAAAACGCTACTATTGTTATCGTCCACATTGCTGCTTGGTGCATGCTCAAGCTTACCGGATGATCTTCGTGCCAGTAGTGAGGCCGTGATCACCGATTACGCCACTTGGGTCAATACGCCAACCAATGAGCAAGATGAAGTCCGGCTGGGCGGCGTCATCGCCAGTGTGACTAATTTGGCGGATAAAACACGGATTGAAATAGTCAATTTGCCGATTAGCTCATCAGGCCGACCTGATATCGACCGCGAACCGCAAGGGCGTTTTGTTGGCTATGTTGACGGGTTTGTTGACCCAGTGGCTTATGCGAAAGATCGTTTGGTGACGCTAGTGGGAACCAGCCTTGCTCCAGAAAAAGCCAAAGTGGGTGAGTTTGAATACACTTTCCCAACCATGGCCGTAAAAGGACTACATTTGTGGCGAGTTGAAGAAAGAGTGGTAGTGAATGATCTCGGTACTTATATGTACCCTTGCCACAGCTTATATTGTCGTCAAATGTACATTGGTGCTCGTGAAGGGCGCGTGGTACAAGAAGTGAAATAGCGATGCAACAAAAACAGTACTCTCTTGCGCAAGGAATGATTGCGACTCAAGAGTTGGGAAACGCACAAACGGCCGACTTATCGGTCGTTTTTTTGCATGGTTGGTTAGATAATTCATCCAGTTTTCTTACCGTTATCAAAGCATTAAGTCACCTTAATCCACAGTTACACCTTTGCGCAATCGATTTACCGGGACATGGCTTTTCAAGCCATAAAGCCGACGGTCATTTTTACCCATTTCATGACTATATTGATGATATTTACTCATTTTTGCTCAACTTATCGCCAAACAGGTTAGTGATCGTAGGGCATTCCCTTGGTGCTTTAATCGCAAGTTGCTATAGTGCCGCCTTTCCTGAGCAAGTCGCAGGATTAGTTCAAATTGAAGGGGTTGTTCCATTGGCTGAATCGCCACTCAAAAGCGTTGCCAGGCTGCGTAATGGGGTGCTCAGCCGCCAGCGGATCCGGCGTAAGCCTCGTCGTAGGTTACCGAACTTAGAATACGCTGTTGCTCGCCGAGCCGAAGTCAACCAGTTAGAAGCAGCCTTGATCCAACCCATCGTTATTCGAGGGGTTGAGCGGCGCAATGACGAGTGGTATTGGCGTCATGACCCACAGTTAAACAGCGATTCCTTGTATCGCATGTCGTATGAGCATGCTCAGCACATAATGGCGCACATCCAATGCCCACAACGTGTGATTCTCGGTACACACGGTTTTTCTGAGTTACGAGCCGCTCGTGGCTATTTCGCCGATGATCGGCAAGAGATGTTCACTATTTCTGGTGGTCATCATTGCCATCTTGAGCAACCTTCGCAAGTCGCCGAACTAATTTTTGGCTTAGTTAACAAAATTTAAACAAGTGTTTGAGTGTTTCGTGCTCAAGCGCTTTGGCTGTGCTGTAATAGCGCACATAAAAATATCGCCGTAGAGCAGCCGCCAATAACGAGGAGTATTACCGTGGAGAAACCTTGGCTTTCACGCTATCCAACTGACGTACCTGAATTCATCAACCCTGATCAGTACCTCTCTTTGGTCGAAATGTTTGAGCAATCGGTTCATAAATATGCCGATCAACCAGCCTTTATGAATATGGGTTCGGTCATGACTTTTCGTAAACTGGAAGAGCGCAGCCGAGCATTTGCCGCCTATTTGCAAAATGAGCTAAAGCTGAAAAAAGGTGATCGTGTCGCCTTAATGATGCCTAACCTATTGCAGTATCCGGTCGCGTTATTTGGCGTATTACGAGCCGGGTTGATTGCGGTGAATGTTAACCCGTTGTACACCCCGCGAGAGCTTGAACATCAACTGAATGACGCCGATGCAAAGGCGATCGTCATCGTCTCGAATTTTGCCAATACCTTAGAGCAAATTGTTGAAAATACCTCGGTAAAACATGTGGTATTGACCAGCCTTGGACAGATGTTACCTAGAGCAAAAGGGACGTTGGTTGATTTCGTTGTGAAATATGTGAAAGGGATGGTGCCAAAATATGACTTACCAGGTGCCATTTCCATGCGTAAGGCGTTGCACAAAGGTCGCCGTTTACAGTATGTGAAGCCTTTTATGTCTGGCGACGACATTGCATTTTTGCAATATACCGGTGGTACAACCGGTGTGGCAAAAGGGGCAATTCTGACCCACCGCAACATGATTGCGAATGTGCTCCAAGCAAAAGGGGCATATGGCCCAGTATTGGCCGAAGGCCGCGAACTGGTTGTGACGGCATTACCGCTTTATCACGTATTTGCACTGACCGTAAACTGTTTACTGTTCGTCGAAATGGGTGGGCGTAACCTATTGATTACTAATCCACGCGATATTCCAGGCTTTGTCAAAGAGTTGCAAAAGTACCCATTTACTGCCATTACGGGGGTGAATACGCTGTTTAATGCGTTGGTCAACAACGAAGATTTCCATGAACTTGATTTCAAAAATCTTAAGCTTTCTGTTGGTGGTGGCATGGCGGTACAGCGCGCGGTGGCCGATCAGTGGAAAAAAGTGACGGGTATCCACCTGCTTGAAGGTTACGGTTTGACTGAATGTGCACCACTGGTGACAGGTAATCCTTATGATTTAAGTGATTATTCGGGAGCAATTGGTTTACCCGTACCTTCAACCGAAGTGCGTATCGTTGATGATGAAGGCAAAGTGTTGGCTTATGATCAAGTCGGTGAGTTGCAAGTGCGTGGCCCACAAGTGATGCAAGGTTATTGGCAAAGACCGGAAGCGACGAAAGAAGTGGTTGATGCCGATGGTTGGCTCTCTACAGGCGATATCGTCAAGTTTGATGAGCAAGGAATGGTCTATATTGTCGATCGCAAAAAAGACATGATTTTAGTCTCTGGATTCAACGTCTATCCTAATGAGATTGAAGATGTGGTTGCACTGCATGGCAAAGTATTAGAAGTGGCCGCTATCGGCCAGCCTCATGAAGTGTCTGGTGAAATCGTCAAGATTTATGTGGTTAAGCGTGATCCGAGCTTAACCAAAGATGAAATTATTGCCCATTGCCGTAAACATTTGACTGGCTATAAAGTGCCTAAGTTGATTGAGTTTAGGGAAGATTTACCAAAGAGTAATGTGGGTAAAATTTTACGCCGCGTACTTCGTGAAGAAAATGATGCGGCAATTGAACAAACAAAACGTGCCTAAGCATCAAGTCAGTATGAAAAAATAGTGCTAGAATGCCGACTCAAACCGTCGGCATTTTTATGTCCCCTCTAGTAGGGTTGCCCAAAGTGAGCCATTAGTGAACTACCAAATAATTACCCAGCCTAACGACCTACAACATGTATGCCTTGCCGCGCGAGATGCCGATGTGGTGATGCTCGATACCGAGTTTGTCCGAGTGCGTACCTTTTACCCACAGCTCGGATTGATCCAGCTTTATGATGGTGAAAACCTCTCTTTAATCGACCCACTTGCCTTTGATGACATGGCCCCTTTTGTCGAGCTACTGCAAGACACCTCCGTGCTCAAAGTGCTGCATGCGTGTGGTGAAGATCTCGAAGTGTTTCATAATGCATTTGGCTGTACACCGTTTCCAATGGTCGATACACAAGTAATGGCAGCCTTTCTCGGCCATGGACTGTCTACCGGATTTGCCGCATTGGTTAATGAATTCTTAGGGATTGAAATTGATAAAAGTGAATCGCGTACTGATTGGTTAGCAAGGCCTTTATCGCAAAAGCAGTTGGATTACGCTGCCGCCGATGTGTTTTATTTGCTGCCGATTTACGAGAAATTACTTGATAAAGTGACGCAGGCGGGCTGGTGGCAAGCGGCGCAGCAAGAATCTGAACTATTGAGCGTCAAACGCATTAAACAGACTAATCCCGATTTGGCCTATTTAGATATCAAAGGGGCATGGCAACTAACACCGCAAGAATTAGCGATTCTCAAACCCTTAGCTACTTGGCGCTACGAAGAGGCGGTACGCCGTGATTTGGCACTCAATTTTGTGGTCAAAGAGACAGATTTGCTGACTATCGCTCGTTTGGGATTGACGAGTGCAAGCCGTATGATTGATGAAGGGGCCGATCCGAGATCGATTCAACGTCACAGTGCTAAAATCATTGCATTGGTGAAAGCGGGTCAGCAGACTCCGGCTGATCAATACCCACCTAAAATCGACCCTTTGATGGACTATCCCGGCTATAAACAGTTGTTTAAACGGTTGAAAGATGAAGTCAAATCAGTGTCTCAAACCACGGGTTTAGCGACTGAATTTTTAGCCTCTAAAAAACAGCTCAACCAGCTATTGAGTTGGGTGTGGAAGAAAGAGAGAGATCCCGCGCAATTGCCGGATGTGATGCAGAACTGGCGCTTACCTATTCTCGGTGAACGGCTCAACAAATTGGTTTAGTAAAGAGAAAGAGCCTGCAATTTTGCAGGCTCTTTTATCATAAGAATTACTTTTCTTCGTCTGGCAGTTTCACGTTCAATTCCAGCACAGAGATATCATCATCTTTGTGCTCAAAAGAGACTTCAACCATCGAAGGGTCAACCGCGACGTATTTGGCGATCACCTTGAGAATGTCTTCTTTCAATTGAGGCAAATAGGTCGGTGCGGGGTCATTTTCACTACGACGTTCGGCGACGATAATTTGCAAACGCTCTTTGGCAAGGCTTGCTGAGGTCGTTTTCTTTTGTGGTCGGAAAAACTCAAGTAGAGACATAATATTAACCCCCGAAAAGTCGTTTAAAGATGCCCTTTTTCTGCTCCGTTAGAAAACGAAACTCGACTTCTTGCCCTAATAAGCGCTCGACAGCGTCAGCATAAGCTTGACCTGCGTCTGATTGATCGTCAAAAATAACCGGAACACCTTTGTTGGAGGCATTAAGCACCGCTTGGCTTTCTGGGATCACGCCAAGTAAAGAGATATGTAAAATCTCTTCAACATCTTCCACGCTCAACATTTCACCTTGTGTCACGCGAGTAGGGTTATAACGAGTCAATAAAAGGTGCTGTTTAACAGGCTCTAACCCTTGCTCTGAGCGCATCGATTTGGAATCCAAAATCCCTAAAATGCGGTCCGAGTCGCGCACGGAAGAGACTTCAGGGTTCGTCGTTACAATCGCTTCATCAGCAAAGTACAAAGCCATCAACGCGCCTTGTTCAATACCTGCTGGTGAGTCGCAAATGACGAAATCAAAGCCCATCGTATCGAGTTCATCCAAAACGCGCTTTACGCCCTCTTTGGTGAGCGCATCTTTATCACGGGTTTGTGAGGCAGGCAGAATAAACAAGTTTTCGGTGCGTTTATCTTTGATCATCGCTTGGTTAAGTGTCGCCTCACCGTTGATGACGTTGACAAAGTCGTACACCACGCGGCGCTCACAACCCATGATTAAGTCAAGGTTACGCAGACCGATATCAAAATCGATGACCGCTGTCTTTTTACCTTTTAAAGCCAAGCCAGAAGCAATTGCTGCGCTTGAGGTTGTTTTACCAACGCCGCCTTTTCCTGACGTTACAACAATAATGCGTGCCATTATGTTTTCCTTGTTAATTTTAAATCGTGAGCGTTTCAAAATGCAGTGAATCATCAACCATGCTGAGCATCACTTTCTTCTGCCAAAACTCACTTTCAATTTGATCGCTAAGCCAATAATTTCCAGCAATGGAGACCAGCTCTGCTTGTAAATCGTGACAAATAATTTTTGCTTCCGTTTGGCCGCTGGCACCGGCAATGGCCCTTCCGCGCAGTGAACCATGAATGTGAATTGAACCATCGGCGATCACTTCGGCCCCCGCGCTGACGTGATTGAGGATCACTAAATCGCTATCTTTGGCATACACTTGCTGGCCAGAGCGAATGGGCGTGCGAATCACCTTGGTTGGCGCTATTTGAGCGGGTGCTTGAGAAGGCGACTTGCTTGCCGCCATCACGGCAAAGCCGGCTTCTGAGGCTAAGTTTTGGCTGCGTTTATCACGGCAACCTGTCACACCGACCGGGATCATTCCTGCTTCAGTGATGCCTTGTTTAAGTATCGCAAAATCAATATCGCCAATCACTTTAGCAATATTGATCACCACAGGTGCAGAGGCAAAAAAAGCAGGAGCTTGGGCGACTTTTTCCTTGAGAAACTCAACGGTATTGGCAACTTCACTGTCGCAAAGGTGTAACACTGACAAAGTAAAACTGCTACCTTTTAGGTCAGGAGTATTCGACATCTTATATTGACCTCAATAACTAATGGCTTCACTAGAAAGGGCGTTGCCTGAAACTAGGGTTGTCATGTTATATTCCCTGACTTAGCTCAGCAAGTTATCTTGCGGTCAAATGTTTGTTTTAATCTCAAATTTGGTAAAAGTTTAACGTTTCTAACTTAATTGGCTCGAAAAGCCAGTTTATTACAATAAAAGGTTTGTCATGCTTTGCTCTATCTACAAAAGCTCTAAAAAAGAAGGTACCTATCTCTATATCTCCAAAAAGGATGACTTTTCACAGGTTCCTGACACATTAATGGCGATGTTCGGTAAACCTACTTTAGTCATGGTAGTGAAACTGGAAGGGCGTACACTTGCCCAAGTGAACATTGAAAAAGTAAAAGAGTCTCTAGAAAATGAGGGCTTTTTCCTACAGTTACCGCCACCGCCACAAAATTTATTAGAACAATATAAGCAGCAAAAGGCTCAGCAAAAAGATAGCTAAGTTTTCAGCTCAAGGAGGACGATTTGAGAAAGTTATTGTCAGTCGTATTGGGATTAAGCCTCTCCACGCCATTGATGGCGAATGAGGTTAGTTTTGAACACTATGTGGAAGGCTTGAAGCAGCAAGCACGAAATGAAGGCATTTCAGAGCAAATTTTAATCGATGCGTTTAAAAATGTGGAGTACAAGCCACGTGCTGTGACGGCCGATCGCAATCAACCAGAAAAGAAACTAACGCTGGATGAATATATCCCACGCGCGGTTCCAGAATGGAAAGTGAACCAAGCAAAGGCGCTGTATGAAAAGCACTATGCAGAGCTTAGCCGCATTGGCGAACAATATGGCGTGCAACCGCGCTTTATCGTGGCTTTGTGGGGCGTAGAAAGTAATTTTGGTGCGTTGACCGGTGGTTTTAGTGTTATTGATGCGCTGACGACTATGGCTTATGACGGTCGTCGGGAAGAATTTTTCCGCAAGGAGACAATGGCCGCGTTGCAAATTCTGCAGCAAGGTCATATCCAAGCTGATGAGATGAAAGGGTCTTGGGCTGGCGCGATGGGACAATGCCAGTTTATGCCGAGTTCGTTTTTGGCGTTCGCTTCCGATGGTAATGGCGATGGCAAAAAAGACATTTGGCGCTCAAAGGAAGATGTATTCGCGTCGACGGCCAATTATCTCAGCCAATCGGGATGGGATGATAAATACACTTGGGGCCGTCAAGTTAAAGTTCCGCATGGGTTTGACCGCACTTTAGAAGGGCGACAGCCCGAAAAAGGGAAATCACTGAGAGAGTGGAACAAGCTCGGTATTACCCGTTACGAAGGTAAACCACTGCCTAATTTAGACAACGTTCAAGCTTGGCTTATCATGCCAGATGATGAAAATGGCCGCGTTTACTTGGTATACAACAACTATAATGTGTTGATGAAGTGGAACCGTTCATATTATTTCGCCCTCGCGGTGAGCCATTTGGCGGATAGAATTACCTATTGATTTGAACCTTAATTGAACGCAAAGGGCTCATCATGAGCCCTTTGCTATTTCTGGAGAGTGTGTGCTAGTTGAACGTGCAGGGCAAATGGTGATATTTGCTGCGTTAATCAAACATCAAGGCTTTACCGCTGCGGCCAAAAGCTTAGGCGTATCAGTATCGCATGTTAGTAAGCAGTTGGCCTTACTGGAAGCCTCGCTCGGGGTGAAGCTCGTTCAGCGAACCACTCGCAGCTTCACCACAACCGAGGCTGGAGAGGCTTTTTATCGCCATTGTATTGCGGTCGTTGGGTTGATGGATGCTGCGCAGTCTGAAATGGAAAGCCAGCGTGATGAGGTGTCTGGGCTGATTAAGCTTGGTCTTTCACAGTCGTTTGGTTCTTTGCACATTTTGCCAGCACTGGAGGCGCTTCGTCAGCGTTATCCAAAACTGCAAGTGGAAGTGCATTTGTTCGATTATCGAGTCGATATGCTCGAAGAAGGGCTTGATTTGTGGGTGACCAACAACGAACATTTGCCTGAAGGGTACGTGGCGCAACGTCTCGCCGATTGCCAATTTGTGCTGGCGGCGTCACCGGAATACTTATTAAACCATTCACCCCCTCAGACACCCGGTGATCTGTTAGGTCACAACTGTCTTATCTACCGCAGTTGGGAGCGAGATTACACCAGCTGGTCGTTTGCCAATCCAGAGCAAAAGGTCAACATCAATGTGTCGGGTAACTATTCGGTGGATTTAGCCGAAGCCGTCCGTGACGCCGCCGTGGCAGGGTGGGGTGTTGCTTACTTGGCGACTTATTTAATTCGAGATGAATTTCGAACCGGTAAACTGATCCAGTTGTTGCCAGATTGGCACGCAAATCAAAACATGCCTTTTTATGCGGTTTACCCGAGCCGACAACATATGCCGAAGAAAACCTCAGCCGTGATTGAATTTATCAAGGCTTTAATCGGTACACCTTGCTACTGGGATACTCAGTTAGAGCCTTACATCCGTTTGACAAAAGTGTAATGAGTACGAATTATTATTTCTAAACTCAGAAACATCTTTTCTATATGGAAAATATAAGCCTAGGCAATCGTTTAGCTTGTTACAAATCAACAGCTTGAAACAAGAGGCTTAAGGCTGCTATTTTTAAGCACACCTCTGTAACATTTGCGACTTGCGCATTCGTTTTCGCACGATAGAATGCGCGCCTTTCCTATCCCCGTTATCTGGATTGACAGCAAATGAACTCATTACTTGGCGTCGTCGCCATCTTATTTACGGCTTGGCTACTTTCTACCAATAGAAAAAACATCCAACTTAGAACTGTGTCGCTCGCTTTTTTATTGCAAGTAGGCTTTGCACTATTGGTTCTGTATGTCCCTATGGGGAAAGAAGTACTCAACAGTGTCACGGGTGCGGTATCGAATTTGATCAATTATGGGCAAGAGGGAATTGGCTTTCTCTTTGGCGGTTTAGCCAATGGTAGCGTTGGTTTTGTGTTTGCGATTAATGTGCTTGGCATCATCATTTTCTTCTCCGCTTTGATCTCCGGTTTGTACCACATTGGTTTGATGCCTAAAGTGATTAATTTGATTGGCGGTGGTTTGCAAAAATTATTGGGTACGGGGCGTGCAGAGTCACTGTCAGCCACGGCGAACATTTTTGTCGGCATGATTGAAGCGCCGTTAGTCGTTAAGCCCTATTTAAAGCACATGAGTGATTCGCAATTTTTTGCGGTGATGACGTGTGGCTTAGCCTCGGTTGCGGGCGGAACGTTAGTTGGCTATGCCTCACTGGGCGTTAACCTTAACTATCTTATTGCGGCGGCATTTATGTCAGCTCCAGCCGGTTTGTTGATGGCGAAAATTTTGGTGCCGGAAACCGAAGCGCAAAGTCAGCAGGTGGCCAACGAAGAGGTTGAGATACCAAAAGCAACCAATGTGGTTGAAGCCGTGGCTGATGGGGCAATGTCTGGGCTTCGTATCGCGGTTGCGGTTGGGGCAACGTTACTGGCCTTTATCAGTGTGATTGCGCTACTCAACGGCCTATTGGGCTGGGTGGGCGGTCTGTTTGGCTTAACCCTTAGTTTTGAATTGATTTTAGGCTACCTATTTGCTCCAGTTGCGTGGCTGGTGGGCATTCCATGGAGCGAAGCGATGACGGCAGGCTCACTGATTGGTAATAAAATTGTCGTGAACGAGTTTGTCGCTTTTATCCAATTGATGGACGTAAAAGATTCGCTCAGTGAACATTCTCAAGCGATTGTAACTTTTGCTCTGTGCGGCTTTGCCAATATTTCGACCATGGCAGTATTGATCGGTGGTTTGGGCAGTTTGGTGCCAGAGCGTCGCAGCTTCATCTCTCAATATGGTTTTCGAGCGATCAGCGCTGGCGTGCTGGCTAACTTGATGAGTGCTGCACTTGCTGGGGTTATTTTGTCGCTATAAACGTAGCGTTTCTATTGGTTACGAAAACCCACCATACATTTTGTATCTTCGATGCCGGCTAACAGAGCCGGCATTTTTATCCATCCATCTCACCAAAATAATATTGACCATATCAATTTCTCAACGACGTGTGATTAGGTGAGTTCGTGAAGTCCGCCGAAAAAGATTTGCAAGCGGTGTTGATGTTTAAATCATGCCGTGATTTTGAGCTGAGATAATTAAAATTATCAGTTATTTAGAGTGCAATTCTCGTCCTCTAGCTTATTAGTTATATACCCTGCCTACTTGATGTTGCTTTGTCTCGCGTATTGCAGGCCACCACGTCAAGTTACTTGGGAACGGGTTAATTATTCATAAGCAAAGGAGAGAACAATGAGTTCTTATCTACTCAGAGCCGCCATCATTACAACGTTAGGGATAAGCTACCAAGCTCAAGCCTATAACTGTGATGGCTTGGGCTCTTGGGATACGGCCGCCATTTATACGTCCGGCGATAAAGTGACGCAATCTAACGCAGCCTATCAAGCTAACTATTGGACGCAGGGAAATGATCCTGCAAGCAATAACGGCCCCTGGGCATTTTGGCTATCACTCGGGCAGTGTGACAGCGGTGGTGGCAATGTTCCACCCACGCTAAATCTCGTTTCTCCTGCCAATAATGCACAAATCCCACAAGGCAGCTTAATCACGCTGCAAGCCACGGCGTCTGATAGCGATGGTAGCGTGGCACAGGTTGAATTTTTGATTGATGGCGTGTCGATCGCCGTCATCACACAAGCGCCTTTCCAAACCGATTGGACTGCCGCTTTAGGCGCAACCCAAGTGACTGCAATTGCCACTGATAATCAGGGTGCGACTACGTCAACCGCGTCAACCATCTCGGTTACGCCTGTTGGTGGTTTAGTGCCTCCGTCCATCTCCTTAACCAGCCCAACAGGTGCTGAGCAGCTAGCGGCTGGTGACTCATTGACGCTAAGCGCTAATGCCACCGATTCGGATGGAACCGTCACGCAAGTTGATTTTTATGTGGATGGACAACTCATCGCTTCAGATACTGCAGAACCTTATGCCCACGATTGGACTGCTGTCTCAGGCTCTCACACCTTTAAAGCCAAAGCGACGGATAATGATAACCAAACGACTCATAGCCAAGAGGTCGCCTTAGTTGTATCTGGAGGCTCAAGTGGTGGTTGTGCAGGTTTAGCAACCTATGTGGCGGGTAGCAGTTACGCAGTGGGCGAACTGGTGCAAAACAATAATCAAAAGTTCCGTTGTGATATCGCAGGTTGGTGCTCTTCCAGCTCAGCGTGGGCCTATGAGCCGGGCAAAGGAAGTTATTGGCAAGAAGCGTGGACAGGAATGGGCGCGTGCGCCACGCCACCTACCGTTTCATTGACGAGCCCTGCTGACAATGAAGTGATTCTGGCTGGTTCTACCATCCTGCTCAGCGCACAAGCTAATGATGCCGATGGCAGTGTAGTACAAGTGGAATTTCTTGTTGATGGCACGAGCCTTGGCGTAGTAAACCAAGCGCCTTATTCGGTTGAGTGGGTTGCGAGCAAGGTCGGAAGTACCACACTCAAAGCCATCGCAACCGATAATGACAATAATAGCGCTGAAAGTCAGATTAACGTTTCAGTAAGCGATCAAGCGTTAGTGGTGTCGTTAACATCGCCAACGTCAGGGCAAACCGTCGGTTTAGGTAAACCAGTCAATATTGCTGCCAATGCGACGTCACTCACTGGTGCTGTTTCTAAAGTCGATTTCTTAGTGAATGGAGCGGTGGTCGCAACTGATACCAGTGCGCCTTATGCCTACACTTGGACACCTACGGCTATCGGCGAATACACAGTGGCTGCGCAAGCTTATGATGCAGGCAGTAGTGTATTGTCAGACGCAGCTGCCGTGAAGGTGGTTGAACAGACACAGAAAAAGCACAAATTGATCGGTTACTGGCATAATTTTGTCAATGCTGCTGGCTGCCCAATGCGTCTCGCTGATATGTCTGATGCGTGGGATGTGATCGATATTGCATTTGCCGATAATGACCGCAACAGTAATGGAACCGTGCATTTCAATCTTTTCGCAGGCGATGCGCATAGTAGCTGTCCCGCCTTAGATGCTACCCAGTTCAAGCAAGATATGGCGGCCTTGCAAGCCAAAGGCAAAGTTTTTGTTTTGTCACTTGGTGGCGCTGAAGGCAACATTACGCTCAATACTGACAGTGATGAAGCGCACTTTGTTGATAGTTTGACGGCGTTGATCAAAGAGTGGGGTTTTGATGGCTTGGATGTTGATTTAGAAAGTGGTTCTAACTTAATGCATGGCTCGCAAATTCAAGCGCGCTTGGGCCGGGCATTAAAGCAAATTGAAGCCAACATCGGCGGTGATATGTACCTGACCATGGCTCCAGAACACCCTTATGTTCAAGGAGGAATGGTGGCTTATAGCGGCATTTGGGGAGCGTATATTCCTATCATCAATGAGGTTCGTGACACGCTCGATCTACTTCATGTTCAGCTTTATAACAACGGTGGGTTACCAAACCCTTATCTACCGGGTGCAGCTCCTGAAGGTTCGGTGGATATGATGGTCGCTCAATCAAAAATGCTGTTAGAAGGGTTTGATTTGGCCGATGGTTCACGCTTTGAACCACTGCGTGACGATCAAGTTGCAATCGGTTTACCTTCTGGCCCGAGCTCTGCCAACTCTGGGCAAGCGCCCACGCAAAACATTCTTGATGCGTTGGACTGCTTAACCAAGGAAACCTCTTGCGCGACGGTGAAACCGAGTTTCAACTACCCTAACTACGGTGGTGTGATGACATGGTCTATTAACTGGGACGAACACGATGGCTACAATTTCTCTACGCCAATAGGTAACAAACTGACGCAAATGAATAATGCCCAATAAAGGCTAAGTTGGTTTATAATGCAAGAACCCCAGCGCAGTGCTGGGGTTCTTTTTGGCTCGCTCATCATAGCTATCAATAACCACTAGCAATAATCAATAACAAGATCAGTTATTGGGGTGAAATTGCTCGCATGCCAACAGGGTGTTTTCAATCAAACTGGCAACCGTCATTGGCCCGACACCACCCGGAACAGGGGTGATCAAGCTTGCTTTGGTGCGCGCTACATCGTACTCGACATCGCCAATCAGTTTGCCTGACTCCAAGCGGTTGATGCCCACATCAATCACCACGGCACCTTCTTTAATCCATGCACCGGGAATAAAATTGGGTTTACCAACGGCCACCACCAACAAATCAGCTTGGCGAACATGGTGCTCTAAATCTTTAGTGAAGCGATGGCATGTGGTTGTGGTGCAACCAGCCAGTAGCAGCTCTAACGTCATTGGTCGGCCGACAATATTGGATGCGCCCACGATCACCGCATGCTTACCACGCAGTTGAACGTTATAGCGCTCAAGCAAAGTGATGATCCCTTTGGGCGTGCAAGAGCGCAGTTTAGGAATGCGTTGGGCTAAACGGCCCACATTGTAAGGGTGAAAACCATCGACATCTTTTTCAGGAACAATGCGTTCAAGCACATGGGTTGTGTCAATCCCGGCAGGTAAGGGCAGTTGCACTAAAATGCCGTCAATTTCAGGGTCGGCATTGAGCTTATCGATTAACGCCAGTAGTTCCTCTTCACCTGCAGTGGCCGGAAGATCATAGGATTTAGAAACAAAACCCACCTCTTCACAAGCACGACGTTTGCTGCCGACATACACTTGTGACGCAGGATCTTCTCCCACCAGCACCACCGCTAGCCCCGGAGCTCGAAGACCCACTTGAGTGCGAGCTTTTACCCGCGCCGCTACTTCAGAGCGAACCGTCTGGGAGATGAGTGTCCCATCAATATTTTGAGCAGTCATGGCTTTCCTTACACATTGGTCGCAAATATTTTTGGGCGCATTGTCGCAGATATTTAAAGTAACATCTATAAGCAAACGTTTGCTTTGTTCTGTTTTTCGTCACATGGTTAGCGAATGGCAGTTTTTTAGGCATTTGAAACAGAATGTTAGAGAAAGCGATTGATTTACGGAGTTCAACTCGTATAATCCTGTCCCTGTAGCGCGCCCTTAGCTCAGCTGGATAGAGCACGTCCCTTCTAAGGATGTGGTCGTAGGTTCGAATCCTACAGGGCGCGCCATTTATTCAAGAAAGCCCCGATAACTCAAAAAGTTGTCGGGGCTTTTGTTTTTTATGTTCATCCGTTCGGTTTTTTACTCCGATGGTACTTTTGTGCAGAGTGTTGATAATTTCATCGCTTTCATCTTATTACATCTTGCTCCTACTGGCCTCGCAAAACGCACCTTCTTAGCTATCCCACGAATATTTTGTGCCACACTCTATGTGAAATTTAATTCATATGGAGGGTGCGTAATGAATCTAACCAAATCTTCTTTAGTGACATGGTTTATCTGTTTTAGCCCAATGGTGGTAAGCCATCAGTTGTATCCTGATGTCGATACTCCACGACTTAACGAAGCGCAGCTTGCAGAGAGTCAACTGCCATTTTCTCTGATTAGCGATGATGAGTTTGTTTTTCGACCTCATCAACGTCCTTTCAATATTGAAGATTTTATTGGCACCCATCAGCCACATTGGCTTGAGCTTGTCGAGTCAGTTAGCCATTGGGCTGGGGCAACGGGGGTTGATCCTCGAGTGTTATTGACCACTTTAGCGTTATTAGAACAAGAGAGTGCTTCGGAGCAAAGCTTGGACGATAGACAGCGGCAGATCAAAGATATTGCGAATCAACTGTCTCAGCGTTTCTATCACTATCAAGAAAGTTCATCGGCTCTTCAATACAATGCTGCGACGTTAGCGGTCATGCAGCAATTGAATCGGGTGGATGATTGGGCATTATGGAAATCGCAATATGAGCTTTGGTTTGGTGCTTTCAGCGAACCACAAAACACACCAGCTCCTATGCGTATGGGAAACCTCATTGCTTTGCCTAGTGAGGGGTTTATGCAGTGGCCATGGCGCAAAGGGTATCAGTGGATACCTAACGGTACGCATGCGCACAGTGGTTCAGGCTTTCCGCTTTCTTCAATCGACGTTTCTTACGATTGGCCAGCTTGGGGCGCGCCAACTTACAGTGTAACGGCCGCGCATGATGGCTACGTGTCGGTGATGTCTCGGTGCCAACTGCGCGTGACGCATCCAAACGGTTGGGCGACGAACTATTACCATATGGACGGAATCCAAGTCGCGAATAATCAGTGGGTGACGAAAGACAGTAAGTTGGGTGTTTATGCTAACCAGCGTTCCATTGCTTTGTGTGAAGGTGGATCGTCCACCGGTCCTCACTTGCACTTCTCATTGCTTTATCAAGGGCGTTTTCAATCTTTACAAGGTGTGAGTTTTGGGCCATATAAGGTTCAGACTGGGCGATATAGTTACGATAATCATTGCCAATATACATGGCTGTATGACCAACGTAAGCAGCAGAAAGTCTGCTTATGGCAACCTATTTATAATTAAGGTTCACGCTGAAATGTTGTGATGGAAAATATTGGTGCAAGGTTCTCTTACACCAACATTCATTTTGTGCTCAACCGATTTGTTGTGTCGTGAGCCGATCACTGACTTATCGTTCTTTAACGACGAAACGAACGGTTACGTGCGGAACGCTCTTTATGGGCAGAAGCCGCTTTAGCCTGTGAGTTTAAAATGGAATCAACCGTCAGCTCCATTGGCTCTTTAGGTTTGAGGCCATGTGGGAAAGTGCGCGCGCGCGGTGGCAGATCATATTCTTCAGCTGAAGCGCGTGGCATACGTTTAAAGCGATATAGGTAGAAGTTTTCTACTTTCTCTCTCGCCCAATCGGTTTTATTGAGATATTTCACGCTGCTGGCAACCGATGGGTTGGTATGGAAGCAGTTAAAACGCATTGCCGTATCGAGAATATCCCAACCGTAAAAATCCACTAGTTCTTGCAGTAATGTTTCTAACTTAAGACCGTGTAATGGGTTATTTCTTTGTAATTCAATTCTTTCTTCTTCAGTCATCATAACGAGTTCCTAAGTAGTTCACTAACCGAGGCCAGCAGGGGTGTATGGTTTTCGTTGGTTTTTTATTCAAACAACGTGGCATCACGAATGATCATCTCTTAACACGCTAGTTGAAGGGGCCGCATTCTAACAGAATTCAGTGACCCTCCCTAAGATTATCGTGCGGAAGATCAGCGTTGTTTGATTGGTCAGATTTTTCTGCGTTCAATAAAAAGGACATAGCGCTTAAAGAGCTTGGATTGCCGTCTTTACACAGATTTACTTGTTACTTCATCTACTTTACGTTGTGCTTGTTACTCTTATATAACCTTTCTATTTAAGTGGTTATTGTGATGAGCAGAGTAAGCAAAACGGTATTGATTGTGATGGTGGTTGCCTCGGTATTATGGATGCAAGCCGAGCCAACGCTTTTGGTGTCTGAAAACTTCTTCAAGTGGCGATCGGCTTTTATCCAGTGGTCAGGCATTTTGGCCATTGTGGCGATGTCATTGGCTATGGTACTGGCGCTTCGTTTGCCCCTTGTTGAACAGTGGACACAAGGAATCGATAAAGGTTATCGGATACACAAATGGCTGGGCATTTCGGCTACGTTGCTTGGTTTATTTCACTGGCTTTGTTACCAGATACCGAAATGGATGATCGCACTTGAGCTCCTGACTAAACCTAATCGGCTCAATGGCTCTGGCCCACAGGGGAACTTGTCGGGTTTTGCGCTTTGGGTAAAAGAGATGCGCCCGATTGGGTTAGCCATTGGCGAGTGGGGGTTCTACTCATTATTGCTGCTGGTGGGGGTATCACTGTGGCTAACCATTAAATACAAACCGTTTCGTTTATCGCACCGTTTGATGACGGTGGTGTACCTTTTGTTGGCTGGGCATTCGGTATTATTGTTGAAAAAGGCGTATTGGGGCTGGCCGATTTATTGGTTAGTGTTGATGTTTATTGCGCTTGGCTCGGCGGCAGCAATCTACAGTTTGCTTGGATTTGTGGGCCGAAATGCACGTTATTCAGCGAAGATTAGCGCATGCCACTACTGCGCAGCGAGCCAAACGTTAGATTTAAGAATTAAGATGGAGAAACCTTGGCCCGGGCATAAAGCAGGGCAGTTTGCCTATTTGAGTTTTGTTGGCGAAGAGCCGCATCCGTTTACTATTGCTTCGTACAATGAGGCTAATGAGCTGCGATTTTTGATCAAAGAGCTCGGCGATTTTACCACAGGCCTTTATAAGAGAATTACCGTGGGTGAGCCGATTGAGGTCGAAGGTCCATATGGACGATTTGAGTTTTATAGTGATAGGCCACAAGTCTGGATTGGTGGCGGTGTCGGCATCGCTCCATTTATGGCTGGGTTAGATTATTTACACACGGTAAAAGCGCATCCGGCTACTTATCTGTTTTTCTGCTGCCACCATGCAGAGCAAGCCCTGTGTGATGAGCTTAAGCAGAAAGCATTGCGTGCAGGTGTCTCCCTCACAGTGATTGATTCAAGCATTGCGCCGCATTTGTCTGCCGAGACTATTGCTCGCCAGTGTGGTGATTTAAGTCGTTTTGAGTTTTTCTTTTGTGGCCCTGTTGCGTTTTCACGGACTTTAAAACAGGTGTTGAAGCCTTACCATGTAGACGTTGAAACTCAGTTCCATGAAGAGTTGTTTATGATGCGTTGAGTATTTGTTGTGAAATGACCAAGCCCCATGTTTTCTAAGAATTACAGCACGAATGACAGCATGAACAACAGATAGTGACCTTGCGAAAAAGAATAGATAAATCAAGTCACTTACTTGAATAAAATTCATATTGCACTTCAATGTTATTCACTATGATCTTGCTCACAGTATGCTTCAATGGCACTGACCAATAAAGCATTATGGATACGATATTATGAGCAAATTAACCCTTCTTGATGGTGGCATGGGGCGTGAATTAAAAAGAATTGGCGCTCCTTTTTCTCAGCCACTTTGGAGCGCGCAAGCGCTGATTGAATCTCCACAACATGTTCGTTTAGCTCACCAAGGATTTATTGATAGCGGTGCCGACATTATCACGGTGAATAGCTATGCGTGTGTCCCTTTTCACTTGGGCGAGTCACTATATCAAACCGATGGTGCAAGGTTAGCGAACTTAGCCGCGCAGATTGCTGCGGAAGTAGCACAACAGTCAGAACGTCCGATTTTAGTGGCGGGTTCTATGCCACCGGCTATGGGAAGCTATCGGCCTGATCTCTTTCAAGCCGAAGTCGCACGAGCGATTTCACTCACTTTGTATCAAGCACAAGATCCTTATGTGGACGTCTGGTTAGCGGAGACGATTGCCAGTTTAGAAGAGTTGAGCATGATCCAATCGGTGTTTGCCTCATCAACCAAGCCTTGCTATTACGCACTGACTCTGAAAGATGACTCTAATATCGCACAATTGCGTTCTGGGCAGTCAGTGTCTGAAGCCGCAGAACAAATCTATTCTGCGGGTGGGGCGGGTATTTTCTTTAACTGCTCAATACCCGAGGTGATGGCTGATGCCATTCAACAGGCGAAAACGGTGTTGGAAGGCCGAGCGCAAAAGATTGAAATCGGCGTTTATGCAAACAGTTTTACGCCGATTAAATCGGATCACGCCGCTAACCAAACCGTACAAGCCATGCGTGAGTTTAGTGCAGAAGATTATCTCGCATTTGCCAAGCAGTGGTATGCCCTCGGTGCAACCGTGATCGGTGGATGTTGTGGCATCACCCCTCGCCATATTCAAGCACTTTATGAATGGAGGCGCAGTTTTGAAAAATCTTAATTATGGATTGGCTTTTCCTGCGATTGCGTTAGTGCTTGTTTTGTTAACGGTATCTGCGCTTTATCCAGCCACCTCTCAAGCGATGGCGGCGCAAGCTATGGGCTGGGTGAGCCACTGGTTTGGCTGGTTAGTACAGATGGCAAGTTTGGCGTTAGTGGTTTTTTTACTGTGGCTAGCGTGTTCGAAATACGGCCGCATTCGTTTAGGTGAAGAAAAAACTGAATACAGTAATTTTTCTTACGGCGGGATGATTTTTACCGCTGGCGTCGGGGCGTCACTCATTTACTGGGCGATAGGTGAGCCGATGTATTACTTACAATCACCGCCGTTATTTGCTGAGCCTAATAGTTATCCTGCTGCGGCATGGGCCGTTACCTACTCTATTTTTCATTGGGGCATTACAGGCTGGGCGATTTACTGCTTTCCAGCGATTCCGTTTGCTTATGCATTTTATGTACAAAAAAAACGCACGTTAAAAGTTTCCAGTTTGTGTTCTTCGGTAGTGGGTGACCATCCTTTGGTGGCAAAAAGTATCGATCTATTGTCGATTTTTGGTACGTTGGCCGCGTTTGCTAGCTCGCTAGCCTTAACTGTGACTTTGGTCAGCGCCGGTGTGGCAGAGCTGTTACAAATTGAGAATAGCCTTGGCTTACAAGGCACAATTATTGTGCTTTTTGTGGCTGCGTTAGTGGTTGTGATGGGGGTTGGTTTTAATCAGGGTATCAACATGATTTCTAACTGGACAGTCAGCATGGCGGTGTTGTTTGCCCTGTTTGTATTATTGGCGACTCAACCTTCTTTCATTCTTAATAGTTTCACTGACTCGCTGGGCGTGATGTTGGATAATTTCTTTAGAATGTCATTGTGGACAGACCCTGTTCAGCAAAGTGGTTTTGCACAAGGCTGGACTCAGTACTATTGGTTTTGGTATTACGCGTACTTGATTATGATGGGCCTATTCATCACGCGAATTTCTCGTGGACGAACGATTCGTGAAGTGGTTTTGTACACCATCTCGATGGGCGCTTTGGGCTGCGCATTTTTTATCTCCATTTTTGGTGGCTATGCGGTGTGGGCTCAAATGCTGGGCGGTTTACCCGTTCAGGGCTGGATGGCAGAAGGTGGCTTAACCTACGCAGTGGTTTCATTGATAAAAACCTTGCCTGGGGGAAATGGGGTGCTTGGGCTATTTCTGCTCATTCAGTTTTTATTGATGCTGACCACTATGTCCAGTGCGAGTGTTGCGACGGCGATGCTCACCACCAATGAATTGGCTTTGAATGGTGATCCTGATAATCGAGTAAAATTGCTTTGGGCCTGTGCGATTGGGCTGATCAGTTTAAGTGTATTTTTGGCTGGGGGAGGGATTGAAACCATTAAGTCGCTTTGTGTGGTCGCAGGCCTTCCTATGATGTTCATTTACGCCATCATGCTCAAAACCTTTTTACATACTTTAGGCATTTTGCCCAATCAGCATGAGCGGGAATCTGATCAAGAGCCCGTGTTAATGAAAGTCACTTAAAGCAAGCCTTAACCTTATAGCCTTTAGCAAAACAAGCCAGCACGATGAAGATGCTGGCTTGGTGTATTGAAAGAAGACCAATGACTCTCTTTGAGGTTTAAATATTATTGAGAACCATGAAATGGGTCGAAAGTGGAGTGAAGTCGATCATCACATAGCTCTCTTGTTCGTTGACGAAGAGCGTCAGCGTTTGTTGATTTAGCGGGTCGAATAGAGTGTGCTCACCACTGGTTAACTGCCAATAAGTGGTCAATGCTTTAGGTAAATGCAGTTTTACGGTTTTGCCACTTGTGGCACTGAAGTTCGCTGCGATGATCAACTTTTGTGACGGGTTAGAGCGAGCAAAGGCAAATAAGCAATCTTGTTGGTCGGAGAAGTGTTCAACATTGGCGGCGTACAGATCATGATATTCACCGGTCAGTGCGGGGCTCTGTTTGACTAAATTCAGTAATGTTGAGTAGAAATGGCGCAGCTGTTTCTCGCTCTCGTTTAATTGGCCACCATCAAATGCACCGTTATTCATCCATTTTTGGTGTTGTGGAACACCGATATAGTCAAAAATAGAGGTGCGCGAAGGCTGGCCAAAGCCGGCATGTTCCGCTCCCGGTTCGCCCACTTCTTGCCCAAAATAAAGCAAGGTCGGTGAGCTGGATAAACAGGCTGAAATCAACATGGCTGGGCGTGCTTTATGTGCTTCCCCTGCAAATTCAGGCGAGGCAATTCTCTGCTCGTCATGGTTTTCCAAGAAATGCAGCATGTGATGCTCAATGTCGCGCAGTTGATATTCAATACGACCAATCTCTTTGGTAGAGCCGTGTCCTTGCATGATGGCTTTGAGACTATCGTAAAGGTCGACTTTGTCGTACAGATAGTCCATTTTCCCGAGCTGGATATAATCGCGGTATAAATCTGGCTGATACACCTCTGCCATTAAAAAAGCATCGGGGGTGTGTAGCTTAATTGCCGAGTTGAGATAGCTCCAAAATTCAATCGGTACCATTTCGGCCATATCATAACGAAAGCCATCCACGCCTTTATCGAGCCAATAAAGAGCGATATCCCTAAATTTACGCCATGAATCCGGGACACTTTTGTCTTGCCAGAAAACGGCGTGTTCAAGGTGAGATAGGAAACGGTATTGCTGCGGAAGTTCGGTAAAATCTTTGCTTCCATCAGATTTGATGCCGTAGTTTATTTTGACGGTTTCATACCAATCATCGATGTTCGGCTTGGCTAAACGAGATCCATTGCCTGTCCATTTGGCGGGGTGTTCGTAAAACGGGGTGGCTAAATCTGGGTGGCATTCGCCGCCCAACGGTAGCAATGAGGTGGGCATATCTGGCAGTTTAAAGGGGGTGTCGGGTAGGTAATAGAAGTTATTGTCCCTTGCGTATTGCACACTGGTATCATCATTTGCACCAAAATCATTGACCCCGAGAGGGTTATTGAGCCCTTGATATTGGCGCGCCACGTGGTTAGGGACAATGTCAATGATGACTTTCATGCCCGCTTGGTGTGTACGCTTAATCAAGGCTTCAAATTCGTGATTACGCTGAGCTGGGTCGTCGGCTAAATCAGGGTTTATCGAATAGTAGTCTTTAATGGCGTAAGGCGAGCCCGCTCTACCTTTGACAACACTTGGGTGATCATTCTCTATTCCCCATGCACGGTAATCACCCACCAGTGCGTGATGTAAAACACCGGTATACCAAATATGAGTGATCCCCAGTTGATGAATTGCATTGAGTGCATCGTCAGTGAAGTCACTTAATTTACCGACGCCATTTTGTTCTTTCGTTGCCCAAGGTGTGTAGCAACAGTTTGTATTACCGAATAAGCGCGTGAAAACTTGATAGATAGTGTATTTGTTGTAAGCCATAACGTGTCAACCTAAGCGATGGTGGGATGCGAGAAATAGGAGATGAGTTGCAGGCTAATAGAAGTTGATGAAGACAGAATCATCCTTGAGTAGTGATTTTGGGGCGTAGAGAGAAAGAAGGCGTAAAAGTGTGATGCGGGAATGATTTAGTCAACAAAACCCCACCGGGCGGTGGGATTTGTAAAGAAGCATTATGCTTATGAGCGTTTTTCTTGTTTAGGGCGAGGGCTACGACGCGGTGCACTTGAGTGCTCGTTATCACGCTTTTTCAAGTGGTAATTTAAAATGGAAATAGGCACGTCTTTTTTCGGTGTGAAACCTTCAATTTCTTTACGCACCAGCAAATGTCCTAAGCGGCTTTCAATCATGCACAAGTTTTTAAAATCATCGCGTGATACGAGAGAAATTGCTTCGCCGGTTGCACCAGCACGACCGGTTCGTCCAATACGGTGAATGTAGTTCTCCGCAGGATAAGGCAAGTCGTAATTCACCACTCTTTCTAAGTTATCAATATCAATACCGCGCGCAGCAACGCCCGTTGCAATCAAAAATTGCAGTTTACCTGCTTTGAAATCGGCTAATAATTTTTCACGAACTTCTTGGCTACGGCCACTGTGAAACGCCTCTGCCGCAATGCCACGCTTTTCCAGTTGGCTAGCCAGCTTTGCCGCACCGTGTTTGGTTTCGATGAAAATCATCGCCTGTTGCCATTGGTTTTCAGTAATCAAATGGCTCAGTAGTGCAGATTTTTGATCTTTATCGACAGTGATAATCCATTGCTCAATTTGATTTGGCGTGCGGTTGTAACCAGCGACATCAATTTCAATCGGATCATTAATGGCTGATTTAGCCAACTCACGCACTGGGCGAGAAAGGGTCGCCGAAAACAGCAAGTTCTGACGATTTAGTGGCAGGCGGTCAACAATTTTGTTGATGTCTTCAATGAAACCCATGTCGAGCATGCGGTCAGCTTCATCCATCACCAACACTTCAAGCTCATCAAAATGAACGGCGCGTTGGCCATACATATCAAGCAAGCGCCCCGGCGTGGCGATCAAAATATCCACCCCTTCAATCAAGCGTTGTTTTTGCTTTTGTGAATCGACACCGCCATACATTGCAAGCGAGGTTAAGGGCAAATATTTTGCGTATTGCGTGATGTTCTCTTCTACTTGCAGAGCCAATTCGCGCGTGGGCGCTAAAATTAATGCGCGAACACGTTTGGCGCGCTGAGTTGTTCCTTGACTAAGCATCTGCAAAATGGGTAGTACAAAGCTAGCGGTTTTACCCGTGCCGGTTTGCGCTGCCGCAATGACATTTTTACCCGTCAAAATGGCAGGGATTGCCTGTTCTTGAATTGGTGTTGGGGCAGAATAGCCGAGTTCGTGAACGGCTTTTAAGATTGGATCGCTCAATCCTAGGTTGGAAAATGGCATGCGGGCTCTCAGAGTTAAAAAGTCAAAACAGTTAGCAAGCGATGGCTTTGCTCAGCGTAAGGCGCTACGCCCTAATACTTTGAGTGCAACTCATCGCAAATTTGGCGCATTCTAGCATGAACTCTTCAAATGCGGTGAGATACCTCAGTGTCAGCGATTGTCTCTTTATTCAGAATAGCGCCTCGTTGCCGAGTCGCTAATATGAGATACCAATAAGATTGTTATCAATGAGTGCGTGGAGTTTGATTGGCATCACGGAGCTTTTAGAACAAATGGGATCTATTTTCGATATATTAACCCTACTTATTTGTCAGGAAATAGATTCATGAAATCTAAGCAGCTACCGATCCAATACATTGTGGTCAGCGCGTTAAAATTAGTCCAAAAAAATTGGCTGACTCTCATGCTGCAATCTTCACCTTTTTTGGTGGTGAATCTCTATTTCACGATTGGTGTTGTTGACTTTGATGATCCACAACAGTTGTTTACATTAACGAATGTGATTGTTTATGTGCTTTATACGGTAACGGCGGCGATGGCGACAGTGCGCTTGCATCGTTTGGTTCTGCTGGGTGAAAAATCTTGCCGTTTGAGCACGATTTTTTATTTAAGTTCGCGTGAATTGCGCTTTATTGGATGGTGGGCTGCTTTAGGCACTATGCTGTTTGCCATTCTAATCATACCTATGTTTATCATTGGCTCGCTGGCAAATATAGTGACTATGCCAATGTGGTTAATCCAGCTTTGTACCTATGCCGCAATGCTGCCTATTGGCTGGTTTATCTCCCGCTGGTCATTAGTTTTGCCAGCAACAGCACTAGATCATCAACCTAGAGGTTTGAGTGTCGCGTGGCAAATGTCAAAGCCCCACGCCAAAGCACTATTTGTGCTGATAGGTGTGATCCCCATGCTTATCAACGCACTACTACAGCCCTTGTTTAATCTGCATTTTCTGCCATTGACATTACTATTGTCACTCGTCTGGTTAGTGGTTTGTGCGGTTGAGATTTGTGTGTTGTCGCTCAGCTTTCAGTGGATTGTGCAGCGAGAAGCGATTACCCAGAACCAAGAGTTACGCATTCCTGAATTTACCGCTTAAACAAGCCCTGTATTCACACAGGGCTTGATGAGGATTGAACGGTATTACTATTCACAAGGTGGTGATAGGTGGATTAACGCTAAGCCGCCTAATGAGGTTTCACGATATTTCCGATTCATATCTTTCCCCGTCTGGTACATGGTCTCAATCACTTTATCTAGAGAAATTAAGCATTTGCTGGTCCGTTTTAGGGCCATGCGTGAAGCGTTAATCGCTTTCACGGCTCCCATTGCATTGCGTTCGATGCAAGGGACTTGAACTAAGCCACCCATTGGGTCGCATGTCATACCCAATGAATGCTCCATGGCAATTTCAGCCGCCATGCAAATTTGTTCGTTGCTGCCACCTCTTAGAGCGGTCAACCCTGCCGCTGCCATTGAGGAAGAGACTCCAATCTCCCCTTGACAGCCTACTTCGGCCCCCGAAATAGAAGCATTGGTTTTGTACAAAATACCAATAGCGCCAGCCACGGCGAGAAAATCTTTCAACTGCTTAGTGTCAAGCTCTCGGATAAAGCGGTGGTAATACATTAATACGGCGGGTATCACTCCTGCCGCGCCATTGGTTGGCGAGGTAACCACTTGCCCTCCCGCTGCATTTTCTTCACTGACCGCGAAAGCAAACAGGTTAATCCAGTCCATGATCTCCATTGGGTCACTTTCAATCGCCGCGTTAGCTTCCAGCTTTTTGAGCAGGGCTGGTGCGCGGCGCGTGACATGCAACCCACCTTCGAGAATGCCTTCCGTTTCAAAGCCGCGCTGCATGCAGAGCGACATCACTTTCCAAATTTGATCGGCTTTGTGGTTAATCGTTTCAAGATCATAAAACGCTATTTCATTGCGCAAAACGAGACTGCCTAAACTTAAGCCATGTTTTTCGGCTTTAAAGAGTAATTCATCAGCAGAAGTAAAAGGAAATTCGACCTCCACGGGTGCATTTGCACTACCGTGTTCCAACTCTTTGGCGGTAGCAACAAAACCGCCTCCCACCGAGTAGTAAGTTTCAAAGGCTAACGTTTCTCCTTGCGCTCCAAAAGCGGTAATCGTCATACCATTTTCATGTAAGGGAAGATTAGTATTTTGGAAGAGGAGGTCAGTTTTTAGCTGGAATGGAATGAGCTTTTTCCCCGCTAAATTAAGCTCTCCGTGTTCAATAGCATGCGCTAGCGCTTGATTGGCGCTGGTGATTTTGATGGTGTCAGGCTTATTGCCCAGCAGACCTAATATCACGGCGCGATCAGTGTGGTGGCCACGTCCTGTAAGTGATAATGAACCGTAAAGGTCAATCTGCACTCTTGCCACTTGCGTTAAATCAGCAATGATTTGGCTAAATTGATAGCCTGCAATCATTGGCCCATTGGTGTGTGAGCTAGAAGGGCCCACACCAATTTTAAAAATATCAAAAATGGATAACATCGACTTCACCTTGAATGTGACCTGTAATAGGTGACAACTTTGCCTAATAATACCCTAGTCTAGAGCTCAAGTATTTGCTAACGTGCAAAAGTCTAACCAAAAACCATATTATGAGGACTTCGCATGTCGATTTGGGATCAAGTAACACTGCACACTCGCTATGGTGAATTACCCTCGGTTTTTTATTCTCAAGTGAACCCAGCGCCTTTAGACAATGTGCGTTGGGTTGCTTGGAATGCCTCACTGGCTGGCGATTTGTCTTTACCAACACAATCTAATGATGAGCTACTGCACAGCCTGTCTGGCCAAGTTATTCCCGCGCAATTTAAGCCATTAGCGATGAAATACGCGGGCCATCAATTTGGTATTTATAACCCTGATTTAGGTGATGGCCGTGGGTTACTGTTGGCCGAAATCGAGAGTAAAACGGGTGAAGTGTATGATCTGCATTTGAAAGGTGCAGGGCTTACGCCTTATTCGCGTATGGGCGATGGCCGCGCCGTACTGCGATCTACTATTCGCGAATACTTGTGTAGTGAGGCGATGGCGGGTCTTGGGATTGCAACCACAAGAGCATTAGCGATGATGAGCAGTGACACGCCTGTTTATCGAGAAAAACAAGAGCGAGGTGCGCTGCTGGTACGTGTAGCGCAGAGCCATATTCGCTTTGGTCATTTTGAACATTTTTTCTATACCAACCAATTAGCAGAGCAAAAGCAACTGGCTGATAAAGTGATTGAGTGGCATTACCCTGATTGCCTTACACAAGAAAAACCTTATGCGGCCATGTTTAGTCACATTGTTGAGCGTACTGCTAAGATGATTGCCGATTGGCAAGCGGTTGGATTTGCCCATGGTGTGATGAATACCGACAACATGTCTATCCTCGGTCAAACCTTTGACTACGGTCCTTTTGCTTTTCTCGACGATTATGAACCGACTTATATTGGCAATCACTCCGATTATCAGGGCCGCTACGCGTTTGATCAGCAGCCGCGTGTGGCGTTGTGGAACCTGTCCGCTTTAGCACATGCATTGTCACCGTTAGTGGAAAGAAGCGATCTGGAAGCGGCTCTCGCTCAGTTTGAAGCGCAGCTCGGCCGTTATTTTAGCCAGCAAATGCGTCGTAAACTGGGGTTGCTGACCTCTCTACCCGGTGATTCGGTGTTGTTTGAGCAAATGTTTGAGTTATTAACCAAAAATCACACCGACTACACTCGTTTTTTCCGGCAATTATCCAATTTGGATCACGAAGGGGAGCAACCTGTATTGGATCTCTTCATTGACCGCGGCACGGCACAAGTTTGGCTTGAACAGTATCTGGCTCGTTGTGAGCGAGAAATCGAAAGTTCGGGGAACGCGATTTCGATTGAGCAGCGCTGCGCAGAGATGAGAAAAGTGAATCCGAAATATATTTTGCGTAATTATTTGGCTCAACAAGCGATCGATAAGGCAGAACAAGGTGATTACCAACAAGTGCACCAATTAGCACAATTGTTAGCCAACCCTTATGCCGAGCAGCCGGAAAAGAGTCATTTTGCCCAGCTTCCTCCTGAATGGGGGAAAAAAATGGAAATCAGTTGTTCCTCATAAGTAACGCATTTTGTGATCTCTATCTAGACAGAATTCAAACTTTACATAAATATCAATAATCAAAAAAATGACCTATAGCTACACTAGGCCGATCAGTTGAAAATATGGATAGTGGACATGCAGGCAAGAACGCGCATTCTAGTCGTGGATGATGACGAAGAGATTCGGCAATTATTAGATGAGTACTTGACGAAGTCTGGTTTTGATATCGTCACCACCGCGGATGGCATCGAGCTATTAGCCTATTTGGAACGCAACAGTTATCCCGATCTTATTTTGTTGGATGTGATGATGCCCGGAGACGATGGTTTTACTTTATGCCAAAAAATCCGTCGTCATTCGAACGTTCCTATCATTATGTTGACCGCGGTTTCTGATGAAACTGACCAAATCATTGGTTTAGAAATTGGCGCGGATGATTATGTGGCGAAACCTTTTAACCCGCGTCAGTTAATGGCGCGCATCAAGGCTTTGCTGCGCCGGGTACAAGTCAATGATGAAAAAACAACCGATGCGCTGCCCAAACAGATTACGTTTGGTGATTGGCAACTCGATACCTTGTCACACCGAATTACACATCTAGAGCGTGCCGATGAGCATGACTTGTCGGGCAGTGATTTTGCACTACTGATGCTGTTTTTAACCCGGCCTAAGGAAGTGCTTGATCGCGATACCATCTCATTTGCTACTCGTGGACGTGAAGCGCTCCCTTTTGAGCGAGGTATCGACGTGCAACTTAGCCGTTTACGTCAGCGATTGGGTGATAGTGCAAAATACCCTCACTACATTAAAACCATGCGTGGCAACGGCTATATTCTGGCCGTTCCGGTCAGTTACGGCCATTAAAAATGACGCTAAGACGTCTCTTTTCACGCTTAAAACCCAACTCTCTTGTCTCACGAACACTGCTGCTGACTTTGTTGGCGGTGGTGATAGCGCAGGGCATTGCAACGGCGATTTGGTACAGCCAATCTAAACAAAAAGAGTTGGAAGGGATCAGTTCCGTTTCTTCTAGCATGGCAGGTATGTTTGCTTCCACCGTGACCTTTTTTCAATCACTGCCCGTCAAATATCGGCATATCGTGCTGGATCAAATTCGCAATATGGGGGGAACCCGTTTTTTTGTCTCATTCAATAAAGAGCCATTGACTGTGGAGCCGATTATCGATACGCCGCTCAAGCGAGCTTCAGTCGATGCAGTGAGGGAAGTGTTGCAACAAAAGCTCAATAACGTTGAGAGTATTCAAGTTGAATTTACCAAACCAGAACATTTGCGGTTACTAAAAAACGATATTTTTCTCAGCGACTTACCCAAGTCCTGGGCCTACCATACACTCACACTTGAACCGCTAAACCCGCCAGTGCTGGTGGTGCAAATCGAACTCTCAAGCCATGAATGGGTTTACGTGGCGGCGCTACTTCCCGCTCCATACGTGAAATTGGATGACACTCTACTAAGAAAAGAGCAGATCTTATTTCTCTTTTTTTCCACCACCATTTTGTTAGCGTTGACCTACTTGCTTATGCGCCGCCAAGTTCGGCCACTGAGAAATTTAGCCAAAGCGGCGAATGAGATGAGTATGGATATTGCCCAGCGTCCCTTGCGTGAAGAGGGGGCGACAGAATTGATTACGGCGACCCGCGCATTCAATCGTATGCAGCAACGAATTCGACGTTACGTGGCCGATAGAGAGCATCTGTTTTCGGCCATCTCTCATGATTTAAAAACACCCATCACCCGCTTACGCCTAAGGGCTGAATTGCTCGAAAGAGATGTTAAGCGCGAAAAATTTAACCGCGATCTCGATGAGCTAGAGATGATGGTTAAAGGGGCATTGCAGTGCGTGCGAGATACCGATTTACACGAAAATAACAGCAGTATTGATCTCAATGAGATGATTCAGACGATTGCTGAAGGGTACAACTTAACTCGCCAAGTGGTCCATTTTACGCCTACACAGCTTGAACCGATAATCGCTAAGCCTCTAGCTATTCAACGAGTATTGACAAACTTGATTGGCAATGGCGTGAAGTATGGTCAGCAAGTGTGGGTCAAGTTGGAAGAAAATCCAGAGTGGGTGGTTATCACCATTCAAGACCAAGGCCCGGGGATCCCTATAGATAAATTAGAAGCGGTCTTTGAGCCCTATTTTCGCCTTGCCGATGATGACCAAGGCCACGGTCTTGGCCTTGGAATATGCCGAAGTATTTTACATAGACACGGCGGAGATCTCATTTTACGCAATCCAGCTCATGGTGGTCTGGAAGCACAAGTCTTTATCCCACCTACGTTAGCGGTGTAGTGTAACGCTTTCGTTACGTTAAAATTACGGTTTGTTTCAACGAAAAAAATTTTCTTTGATTAGACTAGTAGGTAAACGATCAGCACTTTAATGGTTAATAAAAGTTTGCGAATCAGGTTTGCCGAATCAAAACCAAGGAAGATGATGATGAAATTTCATAACACTCTGCTTGCTTTATCTTTCCTCTCTGTCTCTTTCATCCCTTCGACTCACGCTGGTGAAGTGGAAGTACTCCATTGGTGGACTTCCGGTGGTGAAGCCAAGTCGATAGCTGTGCTCACCGAAATGTTGGAGCAGCAAGGCCATAGTTGGAAAGATTTCGCTGTCGCAGGTGGTGGTGGTGAAAGTGCCATGACGGTATTGAAAACGCGCGCGGTGTCGGGTAACCCACCGTCGGCGGCTCAAATTAAAGGACACGATATTCAAGAATGGGCGGGACTTGGTTTTCTCACGAATCTTAATGACGTAGCCAAACAGGGTAGTTGGGATGAAGTTGTACCACCGATGATCACCAATGTCATGAAGTGGAATGGCCAATATGTGGCCGTGCCAGTTAACGTGCATCGCGTCAACTGGTTGTGGGTTAACCCTGTGGTATTGGCTAAAGTGGGTGCTAAAGTGCCAACCACGTTAGACGAGTTTTTTGTTGCGGGCGATAAGATCAAAGCCGCGGGTTATGTGCCACTGGCGCACGGTGGTCAAGCTTGGCAAGACGCGACGGTTTTTGAAACGGTGGCGTTGAGCGTTCTTGGCTCACAAGATTACGTGAAAGCATTTGTTGAGCTTGATATGGCTGTGCTCGCGGGCGACAAAATGGTTGACGTGTTCAGCCAGTTTAAAAAAGTTCATGACTACATTGATGTTAACTCTCCGGGCCGTGATTGGAACGTTGCGACTTCAATGGTGATAAATGGTGAAGCGGCGATGCAGATCATGGGCGACTGGGCAAAAGGTGAGTTTACCGCAGCGGGCAAAGTTGCAGGTAAAGATTACCTGTGCGTGGCCGCGCCAGGTACGGCCGATCAATTTATCCATAATGTCGATAGTTTTGTCTTTTTTGAGCTAACTGATGCAGACAATAAGCAGGCGCAAAAAGCGTTAGCCGCCACGATATTAGATCCTCAATTCCAAGAGGTATTTAACCTCAACAAAGGCTCGATCCCGGTACGCACAGATATGAATATGTCAAAATTTGACCAGTGCGCGTTGGACTCAATGGCGGCCTTTAAAGCGACGGCTAAGTCCAACAACCTTGTGCCCAGTATTGCCCATGGTATGTCGACAACCAGCTATGCCCAAGGCGCGATTTTTGATGTCGTAACGAACTTCTTCAATGATCCGAAAGCGGATCCAAAACAAGCAGCACAAAAACTAGCGAAAGCGGTGAAAGCTGCGATGTAGCCCTAACCCCCAGAGTGGGTAGGTTTTTTAGCCTGCCTGCTCACCCTCTTCTTGTAGCACATCACTTTATGTGTGCTACTAACATAATCTGTTGGTTCTAACCAATTAGCGCGCTCTCCGATAAAGAGCTCGGGGGGAGTGCCCAAACTAGGCTTGCTGTTTGGGCGGAGGGTGCGCTTCCTTCCGGAGCTCATAATTCTACTTGTTTTCCTTTGGGTGATGTTTAAAAAGAGCGCAATTGTGGGGGGCAAAACAGGAGCAAGATCTCTTTTTACGCTTTTGGAGTAAAAAAAGCCTCGATTCCCTTGAAAAAGCCTTTATTGTCCCCATTTCAAAACTGTGCTTTTTCACGTTGGTTGAATTTTTAGCACTTAGAAAGCAATTTAGGGCATGGAATCATCTCTCTGCGGTGATTGGCTCGACAGCACGGATTCAGGTCGGTAGAATGTCGCGTCTAAATTTTCTGTCCTGAGACTAATCAGAGACACCTTTAAGACAGATTCGAGTCACTAAAGATGTCGCTTATTAGTCCAATGTTGGGTGTTTTCACCAATATTGATGCTGGTTTTAAAAGAAGTGTTCGGATAGAGCACAACACAAGGATGCAGCCAAGCACAAGGCATCGCCTAAGTTGCGGCTCATATTGCTCAGAAATACTGGGCCAGTTTTGAGGTTTATAAATAATGCAAGTTACTGTTGAAACGCTAGAAGGCCTAGAGCGCCGTCTGAATATTACTGTTCCTGCTGCTAACATCGAAGATGCAGTTACAAAAGAGCTACGCAATATCGCTAAGAATCGTCGTTTCGATGGTTTCCGCAAAGGCAAAGTGCCTTTGAAAATGGTTGCGCAAATGTACGGTAAAGCGGTACGTCAAGACGTCATGGGCGAAGTGATGCAACGCCACTTCATTGAAGCTATCGTAAAAGAGAAAATCAACCCAGCAGGCGCACCAACATTCGCACCAGTTTCTATCGAAGAAGGCCAAGACCTTGTTTTCAATGCAACTTTTGAAGTATATCCAGAAGTTGAGTTAAAAGGTCTAGAAAACATCACTGTTGAAAAACCAGCGGTTGAAGTGAAGGAAGAAGATGTTGCTGAGATGCTAGAAACATTACGCAAGCAACAAGCAACGTGGAAAGAAGTAGACGCAGCTGCGGAAGCGGGTTCGCGCGCGACGATCGATTTCGTTGGTTCTATTGATGGCGTTGAGTTTGAAGGCGGTAAAGCTGAAAACTTCCCTCTAGAAATGGGTGCAGGTCGCATGATCCCTGGTTTTGAAGACGGTATCGTTGGCAAAACCAAAGGTATGGAATTTGAAATCGACGTTAACTTCCCTGAAGATTACCACGCGGAAAATCTAAAAGGTAAAGCGGCGAAATTCGCAATTAAAATCAACAAAGTTGAAGTGCGTGAATTACCAGAGTTAAACGACGAGTTCGTTGCCAAATTTGGTGTCGCTGAAGGTGGCGTTGAAGCGCTGAAAGCTGAAGTTCGCAAGAATATGGAACGTGAACTTAAGCAAGCAGTAAAAAACCGCATTAAAGAGCAAGCGATTGAAGGTCTAGTAAAAGAGAACGATATCAATGTTCCTTCTGCACTGATCGATCAAGAGATCGACGTACTGCGTCAACAAGCTGCGCAACGCTTTGGCGGTAACCCAGAAGCGGCCGCTCAACTACCACGTGAATTGTTCGAAGAACAAGCAAAACGTCGCGTAGTGGTTGGTCTACTTCTTGGTGAAGTGATCAAGTCTGAAGAGCTAAAAGCTGACGAAGATAAAGTGAAAGCATTGATCGAAGAGATGGCAACAGCGTACGAAGATCCAGCTGAAGTAATGGCATACTATGCTCAAAATCAGCAAATGATGAACAACATGCGTAACCTTGCTCTAGAAGAGCAAGCAATCGACGCGATCATTGCTAAAGCACAGGTTTCTGAAAAGGCTGTTAGCTTCAATGAGCTAATGAACCAGCAACCTGCTTAATAAGCAATATGTAGCGTAGGTGGTTGACTACAGGTTAACTATTCTGCTAACAATGGTCCGTGTGATACCCATCATTCGGGCCATTTATTTTAGGGACATAACAATATGAGCTACCAAGAAAAAAACGCAATGTCGCCAATTTTTGACGCGCTAGTACCCATGGTGGTTGAGCAGACTTCCCGCGGTGAGCGCTCATACGATATTTATTCTCGCCTACTCAAAGAACGAGTCATTTTCTTAACGGGTCAAGTTGAAGATCACATGGCTAACCTTGTTGTAGCGCAGCTGTTGTTTTTAGAATCGGAAAACCCTGATAAAGATATTTTCCTCTACATCAACTCGCCAGGAGGTAGTGTGACTGCTGGTATGTCAATTTATGACACCATGCAGTTCATCAAGCCGAATGTTAGCACTGTTTGTATGGGCCAAGCTTGTTCAATGGGAGCATTCCTATTAGCTGGTGGTGCTCCGGGTAAACGTTATGTGTTGCCTAACTCACGCGTGATGATTCATCAGCCGTTAGGTGGTTTCCAAGGCCAAGCTTCGGATATCCAGATCCATGCTCAAGAGATCCTTACCATCAAGCAAAAACTCAACAAATTGCTTGCTGAGCATACAGGCCAACCGCTTGAAGTTATCGAGCGTGATACCGACCGTGATAACTTTATGTCTGCTGACCAAGCTGTGGAATACGGTTTAGTCGATGCAGTCTTGCGTCACCGCGGCGAATAACAGTTCTCAGAATTGTTTAACGCATTTTGGCGTAATTTGAGTTACACTCAGACGATTAAAAGTAAAGGCTAAGAGGTTAGCGAATGACAGACAAAAGCAAAGAGAGCGGTAGTAGTAAACTGTTGTATTGCTCTTTCTGTGGCAAAAGCCAGCACGAAGTTCGCAAGCTGATCGCCGGTCCTTCTGTTTACATCTGTGATGAATGCGTTGATTTATGTAACGACATCATTCGTGAAGAGATTAAGGATGTTCTGCCAAAAAAGGAATCTGAGGCGTTACCTACGCCGCATAAGATCCGTGAACATCTTGATGACTATGTGATTGGCCAGGAACATGCAAAAAAAGTGCTCGCAGTGGCCGTATATAATCACTACAAGCGTTTACGAAACGGTGATAAAACGAGCGATGGGGTTGAGTTAGGTAAGAGTAATATTCTTCTTATTGGCCCAACAGGTAGTGGTAAAACACTGCTTGCAGAAACATTAGCTCGTTTCCTAGACGTACCTTTCACAATGGCAGACGCCACCACATTAACTGAAGCAGGCTATGTCGGCGAAGATGTTGAAAACATCATCCAAAAGCTGCTGCAAAAATGTGATTATGACGTTGCAAAAGCGGAACGTGGTATCGTCTACATCGATGAAATTGATAAGATTTCTCGTAAAGCAGAAAATCCTTCAATTACCCGAGATGTCTCAGGTGAAGGGGTTCAGCAAGCGCTGTTGAAATTAGTGGAAGGCACTATCGCTTCAGTTCCGCCCCAAGGCGGCCGTAAGCATCCACAACAAGAGTTTTTACAGGTAGACACATCCAAAATCCTCTTTATCTGTGGTGGTGCATTTGCGGGCCTAGATAAAGTGATTGAACAACGTGTTGCGACAGGCTCAGGTATTGGCTTTGGTGCAGAAGTTCGCTCTAAAGATGAAACCAAAACTATCGGTGAGTTGTTCAATCAAGTAGAGCCTGAAGATTTGGTAAAATATGGGTTGATCCCTGAATTTATCGGTCGTCTTCCCGTAACGGCTACCTTGACAGAGCTGGATGAAGAAGCACTGATTCAAATCTTGTGTGAGCCGAAAAACGCGCTGACGAAACAGTACGCAGCCCTGTTTGAGTTAGAGGACGTTGACCTAGAGTTTCGTGAAGACGCATTGCGCGCCATTGCAAAAAAAGCAATGAACCGCAAAACGGGCGCACGTGGTTTACGCTCTATATTGGAAGGCGTACTACTCGAAACCATGTATGAACTGCCGTCGGTAAACGATGTTAGCAAAGTGGTTATCGATGAATCAGTCATTAACGGTGAATCACAACCGCTACTAATTTATAGCGGAAATGAGAGCCAAGCGGCTGGTGCAGAGTAAATCTCAATCAGAAATATTTAAAGGAGGTAGCAAATACCTCCTTTTTTTTATTCTGTTATTGAATCCAGTCAGTTAGCCCCCATATACTCGGTAATCAGTTGAAGCGGAAGAGAGAATAATATGAACTTGGAACGTTCCGAGCGTATCGAGATCCCCGTACTACCTCTACGTGACGTGGTGGTTTATCCTCACATGGTCATTCCTTTGTTTGTTGGCAGAGAAAAATCAATCCAATGCCTCGAAGCGGCAATGGATAACAACAAGCAAGTGTTACTTGTGGCACAAAAGCAAGCGGAAACCGACGAGCCGAAAATTGAAGATCTTTTTGAAGTCGGCACGGTCGCAACGATTTTACAACTTCTGAAATTACCTGACGGTACCGTGAAAGTGCTGGTTGAAGGCCAACAGCGAGCGAAAATTGATCGCTTCATCGAGCGTGAATTTTTCTCCGCAGAAGCGCAGTATCTTGTCACTCCTGAGTTGGATGATAAAGAGCAGGAAGTCGTCGTTCGCAGCGCAATCAACCAATTTGATGGTTTTATCAAACTCAACAAGAAAATCCCACCTGAAGTATTAACGTCGTTAAATGGGATTGATGAAGCAGCGCGTTTGGCGGATACCATCGCCGCTCACATGCCATTGAAATTGATTGAAAAACAAAAAGTTCTCGAAATTGTTGATGTCAGTGAACGTTTGGAATTTTTAATGGGACAAATGGAAGCGGAGATCGATCTATTACAGGTTGAAAAACGCATTCGTGGTCGCGTTAAAAAGCAGATGGAAAAATCTCAGCGTGAGTATTACCTCAACGAGCAGATGAAAGCGATTCAGAAAGAATTAGGTGAGATGGATGACGCACCTGATGAATTTGAAATGCTGAAGAAGAAGATTGATGATTCCAAAATGCCGCAGGAAGCGCGCCAAAAAACGGAACAAGAGCTGCAGAAATTAAAGATGATGTCTCCAATGTCTGCAGAAGCAACCGTTGTGCGTAGCTATATTGATTGGATGGTCAATGTTCCTTGGGCAAAACGTTCAAAAGTTAAGAAAGATTTGGCAAAAGCTGAAGAGATTTTAAATGCCGATCACTACGGTTTAGATCGTGTCAAAGAGCGTATTTTAGAATATCTCGCGGTACAAAGTCGTATCAACAAGCTGAAAGGGCCAATTTTGTGTCTTGTTGGTCCCCCGGGCGTTGGTAAAACGTCTCTTGGCCGCTCGATTGCGGCGGCAACAGGTCGACAATATACCCGTATGGCGTTAGGTGGAGTGCGTGATGAAGCAGAAATTCGTGGTCACCGCCGTACTTACATCGGTTCTCTTCCGGGTAAGTTGATTCAAAAAATGGCGAAAGTTGGCGTGAAAAACCCACTGTTCCTGCTTGATGAAATCGACAAAATGTCTTCAGATATGCGTGGTGACCCATCTTCCGCATTGTTGGAGGTGCTTGACCCTGAACAAAATAGCACCTTTAACGATCACTATTTAGAAGTGGACTATGACTTGTCTGATGTCATGTTTGTTGCGACATCAAACTCAATGAACATCCCAGGTCCGCTGCTTGACCGTATGGAAGTTATCCGCCTTTCCGGATATACAGAAGACGAAAAGCTGAATATTGCTAAACGCCATCTAGTGACTAAGCAAGTTGAGCGGAATGGTTTGAAGCCTCATGAAATTGTTATCGAAGATTCAGCCATCATTGGTATTATCCGTTATTACACACGTGAGGCGGGCGTACGAAGCTTAGAGCGAGAGATTTCAAAAATTTGCCGTAAAGCGGTGAAGAAAATCTTGTTGAATAAAGACATAAAAACCGTGGTAGCCAACCAAGAGAATTTAAAAGAGTTTCTAGGTGTGCAACGTTGTGATTTTGGCAAAGCCGACGACAGTAACCAAATTGGCCAAGTCACAGGTTTAGCATGGACAGAAGTAGGCGGTGATTTGCTGACTATTGAAACCGAATCAATGCCTGGCAAAGGCAAGTTGACGCAAACTGGTTCTCTGGGCGAGGTGATGCAAGAATCCATTCAAGCTGCGATGACGGTGGTTCGCGCACGCGCCGAGAAATTAGGGATTAACGCTGATTTCTATGAAAAGCGTGACATTCACGTTCACGTGCCAGAAGGCGCAACACCAAAAGATGGCCCAAGCGCGGGTATTGCTATGTGTACGGCGCTTGTCTCTAGCTTGACGGGTAATCCTGTGAAAGCGGAAGTCGCGATGACGGGTGAGATAACGTTGCGTGGTGAAGTATTACCTATCGGTGGTTTGAAAGAAAAACTGCTCGCAGCACATCGTGGTGGTATCACCACCGTATTGATCCCAAAAGAGAATGAGCGTGATTTGGAAGAGATCCCTGCAAATGTGATTTCTGATCTAAAAGTCATTCCCGTTCAATGGATTGATGAAGTTTTGAAGATCGCACTTGAACGAGACCCTTCTGGGGTTGAATTTGAAGCTAAAAAATAGTGATGTGCAGCAAAAATAAGTAAAAGATCACGCTGATAGGCTTAAAAAGGCTTGTCAGCGTTTTTTTTGGGCGCTAACGTAAGCCCCTATAGCTTGCAGCCCAGATGTAATAAGGCTTCAAGCTAGTTTGGGAACTTAATGGAACGAAAAGTCACCGTTAAAAAATAATAATGGGTGACGCAAAGGGGAATCACAGTGAATAAAACACAATTAGTAGAAAAAATCGCAGAAAACGCTGACATCTCTAAAGCATCGGCAGGCCGTGCTCTTGATGCATTCATCGAAGCCGTTAGTGGCACTCTTCAATCTGGCGATCAAGTAGCGCTTGTTGGCTTTGGTACATTTAGCGTTCGCACTCGTGCAGCGCGCACGGGTCGTAACCCTAAAACGGGTGAAGAGATCCAAATCGCAGAAGCAAAAGTACCTGCTTTCAAAGCAGGCAAAGCGCTTAAAGACGCTTGCAACTAATCAAAATCGTTATTTTTTGCGGCTTAAGCGCAAAATTAATTCGAACCTTTTGAAATTATGCGCATCCTACTGATGCGCATTTCTTTTTCTGATATTATCGCGCTATTCAATTTTTAGGCTGAAGTGTGAAGCTTCTTATCCGGAGAGCAGTTAGATTATGATGGATCGATTACGCGAAGGCGTGAACAGCATCGCGGTGAAAATTATTCTAGGAATGATTATCTTATCATTCGTATTCGCAGGTGTCGGTAGCTACTTGGTCAGCGGTGGCAGTAATGCTGCGGCCAAAGTTGGCAATAGTGAGATTGGCCGTGGTGAATTTGAACAAGCGTACCAGAACGAGCGCAATCGCATGCAATCCCAATTAGGGGATTATTTTGCTAACTTGCTCGCTGATCCTCAGTATGTCGAGTCATTTCGTAAGTCAGTGCTTGATCGTATGGTTAACGATTTATTGTTGGAGCAGCATGCACAATCACTAGGTTTACGAGTGAGCGATGATCAGGTTCGTAAAATGATTTTAGACATGCCTCAATTCCAGACTGGCGGTAAGTTTGACCAAGAAATCTATCAAGCGGCTCTTCGCCGTGCAGGTTTCTCTGCTGAAAGCTTTGCAGAATATCTACGTCGCGATCTTATCCGTAACCAGTTACTTAGTGCTATCCAAGGTAGTGAATTTACGTTGCAGGGTGAGGTTAATCAGCAAAGTGAACTGATCTCTCAAACCCGTGATATCCGTGCGCTCACATTGTCACTCAGCGACTTTGCTAAAAATGTTGAGTTGAGTGATGAAGAAATTACTCAATATTATCAACAAAATGCAGAGCGCTATACCCGTCCAGAGCAGGTTAAAGTGGCTTATATCGAGCTTTCTGCCCAACAATTGAAAGACCAAATTGTAGTGTCTGATGAACAGGCCGAGCAGTACTACCAAGAGCATTTAGACAAATACTCCACTCAAGCACAGCGTAAAGTAAGCCATATTTTGGTTCAAGGTGATGATAAAACTAAAGCGCAGGCGATTCTCGATGAACTGAATGCTGGCGCTGATTTCGCGACTTTAGCGAAAGAAAAATCAGAAGACGTAGGAAGCGCAGAAGAGGGTGGTTCGCTAGGTTGGATTGAACATGATGTGATGGACCCAGCTTTTGAACAAGCAGCCTTTGCTATCGAACAGATAGGGGATATCACAGGGTTGGTCAAATCTGAATTTGGCTATCACATTATCCGCCTTGATGATGTTAAAGCCCCTATCGCACAGCCCTACGCACAGGTTGCCTCTGAAATCAAAGCTGAAATGGTAGACCAAAAGGCCGCTGATCAGTTTTATGAGTTGCAGACTAAGCTAGAAAAAGTGGCATTTGAATCACCTGACTCTCTGGATGAAGCAGCAAACGCTATCTCAGCTAAGATTCAGAAAACCGATTTTATTTCTCAGCAAGATGCGCCGGAAATTCTTAAAAATCCAGCTGTTCTTCAAGCTATTCTAAGCCCAGAGGTAAAAGAAGATAGGCTCAATTCTGAGGTATTAGAAGTTGCCCCAGAACACGTTATCGTTGTTCGTGTTGATGATGCTCGGGAACAAATGGTTCTTCCTTTGGCTGAAGTGAAAGAGCAAGTGGTTGCTCAGCTTTCTAAAGTCAAAGGCGAACAACAAGCGATTGAGTTAGCCACAAAATTGATTGATACCCTAAAGAAAGGTGACCAATCCTTATTGGAACAGCGTGTGTTAAAATTTGCTGAGTTGGAAATGATTGATCGTAGCTCTCCATTGGCGAGTACGGTGTTTTCTCTCCCTAAACCCGCTACAGATAGTGTGGTTTACGGTCAAGCGAAAGCAATGAACGGTGATATTGTTCTTGTTGAACTACATAAGGTTGAGGCTAAAGTCACACCTCAGTACAACGATCAAATTACGGCTCAGTTAGAGCGCATCGGTAGCCAACGTGATTTGGCTGCGATACTTACAACTTTGCGTAAAAATACAGACATTGAATATTATGTTGTGAGCCAATAAAGGCTAGTAATGTAATTGATATGAAACTCAAAATGGGCTGCTTATGCAGCCCATTTCAATTTCTACCTTTTTGATTCCCTCTCATTTCCAAGCTCAATTAATATTGGTACCCATTAATAAACAAGGAAATGTTCATATGAAATTGAAAACAAAACTCGGGTTGTTACTTCTAAGTATCGTATTGCCTCTTTCACCGACATTAGCAGAAGAAAAGGTGGTAGAAACGCACCAAGGCATTGAAATTACGGTTAATATAAATCAGGCTTCCGCTGAGGAAATTGCTACTTTGTTGAAAGGTATTGGACTTAAAAAAGCACAAGCGATTGTTGAATATCGTCAACAAAATGGCGATTTTAAAACCAAAGAAGATCTGAGCTTGGTGAAAGGTATTGGTGCCGCTACTGTCAGGCAAAACGCTGAGCGTATCATTTTATAAAAGTCTCTATCAAAAGCGTCGCCCTCAAAGCGACGCTTGTATCACTGTGAAATTTCAGTCATATCACCATTCCTTCCTAGCGCCTGTAACGGATAAGCACTATAATTTGTCGCCGACAAAAGCGAGCAAGCAAGCCGCATAAAAACTAAGTGGAGTAAATCATGTCCTCTCACACTCCGGTAATTACCGTAGATGGACCAAGTGGTGCAGGTAAAGGCACTCTTTGTATGTTGTTGGCTAAGAAATTAGGCTTTCATTTGCTCGATTCTGGAGCTATTTACCGCGTTCTTGCATTGGCGGCGATTCACCACGGTGTGGATACGGAGTCGGAAGAAGCGCTTGTTCCTCTGGCGACACATTTAGATGTCCAATTTATCGCAGAAGGCGACTTGGTTAGAGTGATTCTTGAAGGTGAGGACGTATCGAAAGAATTGCGCAAAGAAGAGACAGGAATGGCGGCATCAAAAGTAGCGGCATTGCCTAGAGTTCGTGAGGCATTATTACGTCGCCAACGAGCCTTTGCGAAAGGGCAGGGACTGGTTGCTGATGGACGTGATATGGGCACAGTTGTGTTTCCTCAAGCAGAAGTGAAAATATTCCTCGATGCCAGTGCGCAAGAGCGAGCCCAACGTCGCTTTAAGCAGTTGCAACTCAAAGGGCTAGATGTTAAATTTGACGCCCTTTTAAGCGAGATCCAAGAGCGTGACGACCGAGATCGTAACCGCCCAGTGGCCCCATTACGCCCTGCAGAGGATGCGCTATTGCTTGACTCAACCTCAATGTCTATCGACGAAGTTGTAGAAGAAGCATTACAATACGTAGAATCTAAGCTGGCAGAATAGTTCTGCTAGGTAAGAGCGTCGGTCGCAAGGATGATGACTGGCGAATTTAATAACCCCATGCGGTAGGATACCCATGGAAGTTTAATTATTGAAGATTAAATAAATGACTGAATCTTTTGCTCAACTCTTTGAAGAGTTTTTAAACGAAACACAATTTCAACAAGGTACAATCGTTAAAGGTACTGTAGTCGCTATCGAGAATGGTTTCGTTCTTGTTGACGCTGGTCTTAAGTCTGAGTCTGCTATCCCTGCTGAACAGTTCAAGAACGCTGCTGGCGAACTTGAAGTTGAAGTTGGTTCTGAAGTAGACGTTGCTCTAGACGCTGTTGAAGATGGTTTCGGTGAAACTCAACTTTCTCGTGAGAAAGCTAAGCGTCATGAAGCTTGGATCGTTCTTGAGAAAGCTTACGAAGAAGCTGAAACTGTTATTGGTATTATCAATGGTAAAGTTAAAGGTGGCTTCACTGTTGAACTAAACGGTATCCGTGCTTTCCTTCCAGGCTCTCTTGTTGACGTGCGTCCTATCCGTGACACTACTCACCTAGAAAACAAAGAGCTAGAGTTCAAAGTTATCAAACTAGACCAGAAACGTAACAACGTTGTTGTTTCTCGTCGTGCTGTTATCGAATCAGAAAGCAGCGTTGAACGTGACGAACTTCTTGAAACTCTACAAGAAGGCACTGAAGTTAAAGGTATCGTTAAGAACCTTACTGACTACGGCGCATTCGTTGACCTTGGTGGTGTTGATGGTCTTCTACATATCACAGATATGGCTTGGAAACGCGTTAAACACCCATCAGAAATCGTTAACGTTGGTGACGAAATCCTAGTTAAAGTTCTTAAGTTTGATCGTGATCGTACTCGCGTATCACTAGGTCTTAAGCAACTTGGCGAAGATCCATGGGTAGCTATCGCTAAGCGTTACCCAGAAGGTCATAAACTATCTGGCCGTGTAACAAATCTAACTGACTACGGCTGCTTCGTTGAAATCGAAGAAGGCGTTGAAGGTCTAGTACACGTTTCTGAAATGGATTGGACTAACAAGAACATCCACCCATCTAAAGTTGTTAATGTTGGTGACGAAGTTGAGGTTATGGTTCTTGATATCGACGAAGAGCGTCGTCGTATCTCTCTAGGTCTTAAACAGTGTAAAGCTAACCCATGGCAGTCATTCGCTGAAGCGCAAGCTAAAGGCGACAAAGTTACTGGTAAGATCAAGTCTATCACTGACTTCGGTATCTTCATCGGTCTAGACGGCGGCATCGACGGTCTAGTTCACCTATCTGACATCTCTTGGAACGTTCCTGGAGAAGAAGCGGTACGTGATTACAAGAAAGGCGATGAAATCTCTGCAGTTGTTCTAGCAGTAGATGCAGAGCGTGAGCGTATTTCTCTTGGCGTTAAGCAAATGGAAAACGACCCGTTCAACGCATATGTTGCTGATAACAAAAAAGGTACTCTAGTTAACGGTACTGTTACTGCAGTTGACGCGAAAGGTGCTACAATTGAACTTGTAGACGGCGTTGAAGGTTACATCCGTGCTTCTGAAGCATCTCGTGACCGTATTGAAGATGCGTCTCTAGTCCTAAGCGTTGGTGACAGCGTTGAAGCGAAATTTACTGGTGTAGACCGTAAAAACCGCGTAATCAACCTATCTATCAAAGCTAAAGATGAAGCTGATGAGCAAGAAGCAATGGCTACTCTGAACAAAGCTGATGAAGGTGCGTTTGGTAATGCTATGGCTGATGCATTCAAGGCTGCTAAAGGCGAATAATCTAACTCGCTAAAAGGGGCCGTAAGGCTCCTTTTTTTTCAGTTAGTGCCTACTTTGATAAGTAATGAGGGAAACTATGACTAAGTCTGAATTGATAGAAAGACTCTGTGCTGAGAAAACGCACCTATCTGCTAAAGAAATTGAAGACGCTGTGAAAGATATTCTTGAACATATGGCATCAACTTTAGAAAGCGGAGAGCGAATCGAAATTCGCGGATTTGGTAGTTTCTCTTTGCACTATCGTGAGCCTAGAGTAGGTCGTAATCCTAAAACCGGTGATAAAGTGGTGTTGGATGGCAAATTCGTCCCTCATTTCAAGCCAGGTAAAGAGTTGCGTGAGCGAGTTAATGAGAATATCTAAAGCGATTTAGAGAGTATTCTAAAAAACGGCATACAGTTTAAGTATGCCGTTCTTTTAAGAAAGGAATCCATAATAGACGTGGTTTGTAAGGCCATTTTCCTGCATAATCAGACCAGATCAATACTGGATAGGTAGTGGCATATGAAAATTATAAAAATCGTTCTAATTCTTGCACTTTTTTTGATTGCTTTAGCATTAGGGGCTCAAAATCAAGCAGTTGTGACGTTTAACTATTTGATCGCTCAAGGCGAATTTCACCTGTCTACTTTACTTGGCACTGTCTTTGTCTCTGGTTTTTTACTTGCTTGTTTGCTTGGCAGTAGCTTCTACTTCAAGTCTCAGTTGCAAGTTAGAAAGTTGAATAAGCAACTGAAAAAGCAAACAGCAGAGAACAGCTCTGTAACAAGTAAAGCGTAGTGAAATAAAGGCTGACTTGATGTTAGAAATTCTCTTCTTGCTATTACCGATTGCCGCCGCCTACGGCTGGTATATGGGAAATCGCAGTGCTCAGCAAGATAAGCAGAAACACTCTCACCAAATTTCTCGTCAGTATGTGACGGGTCTTAACTTACTGCTTTCTGATCAATCAGATAAGGCCGTTGACCATTTTATCGAGCTACTCCAAGTAGACAATGAAACGATTGATACCCACTTAGCGCTGGGCAACTTATTCCGTTCAAGAGGAGAGGTTGATCGTGCTATCCGCATCCATCAAAATCTCATATCTCGTTCAAGTCTTACTATTGACCAAAAAAATCTCGCCTTACAACAATTAGCAAAAGATTATATGGTGGCAGGCTTTCTCGACCGCGCTGAAAAAATATTTGAACAACTGATTGAAGAGCCCGAACACAAAGAAGCGGCGTTGCAACAATTGGTTTCTATTTACCAACAAACTCGAGAGTGGCATAAAGCTATCGATTATGCCTATGCGTTGGTAAAATTAGGTAGAAAAAGGATGCACAGTGTTATAGCCCATTTTTGGTGTGAACTTGCAATGCAAGAGAAGGCTGAAGGACGCGATAGCAAAGCGATTCAATATCTTAAAAAAGCGCTGTCTGAAGATCCGAAGTGTGTACGCGCAACGATCTCTTTAGGTAAGCTGTATCTTGAAAATGATGACTACCATCATACAATCCAGTATATGCAGATGGTCTTGGAGCAGGACATTGATTTTATCGGCGAGGTATTGCCGACGCTTGCTGAGTGCTATCACCATATTGGGAAAGAGGGTGAACTTGTTGAGTTTTTACGCGAGTGCATTATCAATGAAGCTGGAGTGTCAGCTGAACTGATGCTCGCACAGTTGGTGGCACAACATGATGGTGCTGGAGCTGCACAGGAACTTTTGACACGGCAATTGGTTAAAAATCCGACCATGAAGGGTTTCTACCGTTTAATTGACTACCATCTCATCGAAGCAGAGGAAGGTCGAGCGAAAGAGAGCTTGTCGACCTTGCAAAAATTGGTAGGTGAGCAACTAAAAGTAAAACCTCACTACCGATGCAGAAAGTGTGGTTTCTCAACCCATTCTCTCTACTGGCACTGCCCATCATGTAAGAATTGGGGTTCAATTAAACCTATCCGTGGTTTGGATGGTGAATAGAGTTCATGTACTGGAGTTACTGATCGACTCGAAAACTGCAGCTTATGAAAGCTGCATTTTTTTAGCTTAATTATTTTAGGAGTGAAAATGAAAGACCAGAGAGTAATTGTCGCGTTGGATTATGAGCAACAAGCGGAAGCGTTAGCTTTTGTTGATAAAATTGACCCCAGCAGCTGTCGATTAAAAGTGGGTAAGGAGATGTTTACCCTGTTTGGTCCCGATTTTGTGCGTGAGCTACACAAAAGAGGTTTTTCGGTATTCTTAGACCTAAAGTTTCATGATATTCCCAACACGTGCTCTAAAGCCGTACGTGCGGCGGCTGAGCTTGGCGTATGGATGGTGAATGTTCATGCCAGTGGTGGGGAGAGAATGATGTCGGCGTCTCGCCAGATTCTTGAACCTTATGGTTACGATAGACCACTACTTATTGCTGTCACAGTACTAACCAGTATGGAACAATCTGATCTTCGTGGTATTGGCATCGATGTTGCGCCTAAAGAGCATGTAATGCGTCTGGCTAGCCTAACTCAAAATGCAGGGTTAGATGGAGTGGTATGCTCAGCTCAAGAAGCGCACATGCTTAAGAGCCATCTTGGTCAAGAGTTTAAATTAGTTACGCCAGGGATCCGCCCTATTGGTTCTGAAGTAGGAGATCAAAGACGTATTATGACTCCGAGTGAGGCCATAAAAGCTGGTTCAGATTATCTAGTCATCGGTCGCCCAATTACTCAGGCAACAAGACCGGATGAAGTCCTAAAAGCGATAAATGATACGTTAATTTAAATTAATGTTTTCTTTACGTTGTTGTATGAAAAAGGTCGCTTATGCGACCTTAAAAATATTTCCTAAGCAAAAAAATGGGCTACCATTTTTTCTTTTCACCAAACAGTGCTTCCATATCACTATTTCTCTCGTTATCTTCAATTTGTTGAAGATCTGTTGCACTTTTTGTTTGGCGTCGTTTTTCTAAGTCATCATACATTGACTGAAGTTTTTCACGAGCTTGATTGGAATAAGCATCATTTTTTGAACTCAGAACATCGATCCCTTTACGCAATAGCTGAATCGCAGTTCCGGGTTGCCCACGAACGATCGAATCATTTGCTCGCTTAACAACATTTTCAATGTTGATTCGAATTTGTATTGTTTCTAGACGCGCATTTTCAGCGACGTAAGATTGTGTTTCAAAACGTCCTTTATTGTGCTCACTACGAATCGTGTCTCTTAAACGTTTCACTAGTTTAAGCATAATCAAAGCTTGTTTATCGCTGGTGGGTACTTTAAACGTTGTACTGTCACCACCTGGGTGGTTTTCTTGTAAATGCTTAATTTGCCCTTTCATATGCTCAATGCGTTGTGCCAACTGCTTATTTTTCGGGTCAAGCTCATACATACTAAGCAGGGCATCAAGGATACGGGTATTTAAACACACTAAGAGTTCTTTACTAAACGGCATGTGGTGTGCGTTGCCGATAAGGTCTTCTGTCGCATCAATAATGGCGATATATCGAGTCGACTCCTGCTTTTTAGCTGACTCGACCTTTACTTTGTATTGAAGCATGATGTTATAGCCAAGGACTAACACCAGCAAAACTGCTACAAGAGCAATGATTAAACCTATATTCATATAATCCGTATCTTTATTAGAATTCAGTGGCTCGCAATTAAGAATACACGATCCTTAGTTATCACTACACCTTCAAATTGACTATTTTTATTATTCCTGTTTTAACCCCTAAAAACTGCCTTTTATTGCTTAGATTGGGCGATAGTTGGCAAAAATTTAGTCAGCTACGCAAAATACTTACTTTTTTCTTCGCTCTTGAATCATCAAGCTTTGAATTGAGAGTGTTAAGCGTTATAACTAAT